>JAQYWP010000333.1 GCA_029379285.1 Rhizonema sp. PD38 | reverse complement strand
AATTTACGTCACTTCCTCAAGGGAGAATTCACTGAAGAATTAGCTACTGAGTTTACACACGAACAAATAGTTGCGTATTGCGTTTGTCATCAGCCTGCACCGACGACTACCGAATTACGCCGCTTTCTTCACAAAAAGCTACCTGATTACATGATTCCTGCGGCTTTCATCATGTTGGATGCACTTCCCTTAACACCAAATGGAAAAGTAGATAGACTTGCACTACCAATTCCCGGCAAAGCTAGACCCGAATTGGAAAAAGCTTTTGTCGCTCCTAGCACTGATGTAGAAAAGGTATTGGCAGAGGTTTGGGCAAGTGTGCTTGGGATTGAACAGGTAGGTATTCACGACAACTTTTTTGAATTGGGAGGGGATTCCATCCGTACCATCCAACTGGTGGCTAAAGCTCAAGTAAGAGGGCTAAGTTTTTCAGTACAGGAAGTTTATCAGTATCAAAATATTCATAAAATAGCGCAGAGTATTACCCTTGACAAACGCAGTTTCTTACTAACACAAAAAACAGAGGCGTTCAGTTTAATATCTGAAGCTGAACGGCAGAAACTACCGAGTCATATAGAAGACGCCTATCCTTTAGCCAGAGTCCAAGCTGGTATCATTTTTCACAGCCAATACAGTCCTGATTCCTTGATGTACCATGATATCTTCCAATATCATCTACGTGTTCGTTTAGACATGGAGTTATTGCAAAAGGCTTTGCAGCAGCTTGTTGAACGTCACCCTATCCTACGGACTTCATTTGATTTGACTAACTACACGGAGCCTCTGCAATTAGTCCATCAAAATGTTTTTGTCCCTTTCCAGGTTGAAGATTTGCGCTCAAGAGAACTGAACATACAACAACAAGCGATCGCGACTTGGATAGAAGCTGAAAAAAATCAGCGTTTTGACTTGACTCACCCGCCACTCATTCGCTTTTTCATTCATCGGTTGACAGATGATACCTTTTATTTAACCTTTAGCTGCCACAATTCGATTCTTGATGGATGGAGCAAGGCCTCTTTGCTTACAGAATTACTCCACTGTTATTGTGCTTTTCTCAAAGGAAATCTTGATTATATTGAATCATCTCCAATTATTTTATACCGAGATTTCGTTGCCTTAGAGCGCAAGGTACTGGAGTCTTCAGAATATCAGATTTACTGGACTCAAAAATTAAAGGATTGTGTCACGACAAAACTGCCTCGGTGGTCTTTAACTTGTCTCACAATAGATAAATCTCAAGTTGGAGTACTAGATGTCCCCATCTCCTCTCAAGTTTCTCATGGACTCAAAAAACTAGCACGTAGAGCAGAAGTTCCACTAAAAAACGTCTTGCTTGCTGCACACTTAAGAGTCATGAGTTTACTAAGTGGTGAAACAGATATCCTGACTGGTCTTGAGGCTAATGGTCGGCTAGAAGAAGCTGATGGCGAAAAAACACTTGGAACCCAAACTAACACACTGCCCCTTCGCCTAAAATTGACTGGTGGAACTTGGATTGACTTGGTGCAGCAAGCTTTTGCCGCTGAACAGGAATTGTTAGCCTTTAGGCGCTATCCCTATTCCGATTTGCAAAAGCTTGGTGGTCGTCAGCCATTACAGCCTTTAGTTGAAACTGTATTTAATTATACTCATTTTCATGTTTATCAAAGGCTTGGAGACTTTGAAGATTTAGAAATTTTAGGGGGACACGGTTTTGGAGAAAGCAACTTCGCTTTCAGAGTAGAATTTAATCGCAACCATATTTCAGACCATATACAACTGGATTTAGAATGTAAGTTGGCAGATATCAGCAGCGCACAATTAGAAGCTATTGGTAGCTATTATAACGAAACCTTGACGACTATGGCGACACAGCCTTTTGAACGCTATGAGGATAAATGTCTGCTTTCAGCTTTAGAACAATACCAGTTGCTAGTCGAGTGGAATGATACCGCGACCGAATATCTACAGGAGTTGTGTATCCATCAACAATTTGAGCAGCAGGTGCAACAAATTCCCGATGCGATCGCCTTGATTTTTGAAAATAAGCAATTGAGCTACCGAGAACTGAACAGTCGAGCCAATGCACTTGCAAATTACTTGCAGGGTGTAGGAGTTACTCCCGATATGCGGGTAGCCCTTTGTGTTGAGCGTTCTTTGGAAATGGTGGTAGGAATACTGGGAATCCTCAAAGCAGGGGGGGCTTATGTACCTTTAGATCCCACTTATCCCCAGGAGCACCTTGCTTATGTACTGGAAGATGCTCAGGTATCAATTTTGCTAACTCAGGTACGGTTGGTAGCTGAACTCCCAATCAATGGAACTCAAATCCTGTGCTTAGATTCAGACTGGGAAATTATAGCTCAGAAAAGCTCAGAAAACCCTGTTTGTCAAGCTGTTATAGAAAATCTTGCTTACGTAATCTATACCTCAGGCTCCACAGGACAGCCTAAGGGTGTGCAAGTTACCCACCAAAACTTAGTCCACTCCACTCTTGCTCGGATAGCTTACTATCAAGAACCAATTACCAATTTTTTATTGATTCCATCGTTCGCCTTTGATAGTTCTGTTGCAGTCATTTTCTGGACGTTGTGTCAAGGTGGAACCTTGGTGCTGTTTAAAGACAGTTTGCAAAGAGACATCTGGCAGTTGAGTAAGCTAATTGTTCAACATCAAGTCTCACACTGGTTGAGTGTTCCCTCACTTTACAGCGCTCTTTTAACGCACATAGAACCTATTCAACTAATTTCTCTACGCACCGTCATTGTTGCAGGAGAATCCTGTTCAACAGAGTTAGTAGAACGTCATTGTCAGTTACTACCGCAGATACCTCTGTATAACGAGTATGGTCCAACAGAAGCAACAGTGTGGAGCAGTGTCTATAATTGTCAAAACCATGATTTAAAAACTGCCGTTCCTATCGGTCGAGTGATCGCCAACACTCAAATGTATGTGTTGAATTCATACAGACAACCTGTACCTATTGGAGTCAGGGGTGAACTGTACATTGGTGGTTTTGGTTTAGCTAGAGGGTATCTCAACCGCCCTGAACTAACCGCTGAAAAATTCATTCCTAACCCTTTTAGCAATCAACCTAACGCACGCTTGTATAAAACTGGAGATTTAGCATGCATTTTACCTGATGGTAATATAGAGTTTCTTGGGCGCATCGACCATCAGGTCAAGCTGAGGGGGTATCGCATTGAACTAACAGCAATTGAAGTAGCCCTCCAGGAACACCCGATTGTTAAGGAGGCTGTTGTCTCAGTTAGAAAAGATGACTCAGATAGCCAACGCTTGATTGCATACGTCGTCCCAGATTGCAAGCTCACACTAAAAACTGAGGTTTTACGGAGCTTTTTGAGGCAGAAATTACCAGAGTATATGGTACCTAACACCTTTGTGATTTTGGATGCTTTACCATTAACGCCAAATGGTAAGGTTGATCGCCAAAATCTGCCAGCACCTGAGCAAGTGCAGTATGGCGATGAAACAATGGCGCAAATTTTGAGCAAGTTGGAGGTGCTTTCAGAAGAAGAGGTAAAAGCAATGCTTCAGCGAGCAAAGATGCAAAGACGTTGAAAATCGCTGTAAATACGTTTCGGTTAATTGTTGATAGTAGTTAATAGTTGATTGCAATTAACCATCAACAATCAACGAACAACCTAATTGTTAAGTGATTATCCGAACATGACATGATTTTTTAATGAAGGAGGTAAACAGTGGATGATGATTTTTTAAAGCGTGTTGCTCAGCTTTCAGAAGAGAAGCGTGAACTTCTAGAAATGCTGTTGAATGATGAAAAAACAAGATTACAAACGAATTACGTCGCACCCCGTACACCTGTTGAGGAAGTTTTAGCTACAATCTGGGCTCAGGTATTAGGACTTGAACAAGTGGGTATTTATGACAATTTTATAGAGTTGGGCGGAGAGTCAATTCTCAGTATTAAAATTGCCGCCAGAGCTATTAAGCTAGGTATGCAACTTAGTATTAATCAAATCTTCGATCATCCAACAATTGCAGAACTGGCTACCGTTGTAGATACAACTGCATTTCATCCAACAGAACAAGATTCTAAACAGGAGGCGGTGTCAGTGGTGTCTGCTGAGTCAAGCGACTCAGAAGCTTTCACACCAATAGATTTCCCAGAGGCTGAGTTAAGTCAGGAAGAATTAAGAAAAATTTTCAAAAAGCATACCTAAACAGGAAGGAGCTTCAATCATGGAAGCCGAAAATATTGAGGATATCTACACGCTCTCGCCTACGCAACAAGGCATACTCTTCCACGTACTTTCTTCTCCAGATTCTGGAGTTTACCAAAGTCAAACGACTTGCATTTTACATGGGGATCTTAATGTTTCAGCCTTTGAACAAGCTTGGCAGAAAGTTGTAGATCGGCATTCAACCCTGCGAACTGGTTTTGTGTGGGAAGGGCTTGATAAGCCAGTTCAAATAGTTTATCGAGAGGTGAAATTATTTATACAGCAGTACGATTGGTATGGATTTTCGACTATTGAACAGGAAACACTTTTACAAAATTACTTACAAGCCGACCGAAATCGTAGTTTTGAACTTTCAAAACCTCCACTGATACGTCCAACTGTCATTAAAATGACACAAAACAGCTATCAACTGCTCTGGACTAGCCACCACCTAGTGTTGGATGGATGGTCTGGTGTCATTATCCAAAAAGAAGTGTTTGCTTTTTATGAAGCTTTCTGTCAGGGCAAGCGTCTTGATCTAGAGCCAAGTCGCTTGTATCGGGACTACATCGCTTGGCTGAAGCCGCAAGATATCTCCAAAGCGGAAATCTTCTGGCGACAAACTCTTCAACGTTTTACTGCACCCACACCTCTTTTTGTAAATCACAGTAACGCAGCTTTGCCAGCGAAGGAAGAAGACTATCAGCAACAGGAGATTTATCTATCTACTACGAAAACAGCGGCGATCAATTCTTTTGCACGACAGCACCATTTAACTTCAAGTACTGTGGTTTTGGGAGCTTGGGCTTTACTCCTCAGTCATTATAGCGGTAAAAAAGATGTGCTCTTCGGGAAAGTCATGTCCGGTCGTCCAACAACTATGATGGGAGTTGAGTCGATGGTAGGACTTTTTGTCAATACTTTACCAGTACAGGTGCAAATTTCTCTAGAAGATTCAATTACATCATGGCTTCAAGGACTTCAGACTCAGCAGATAAAACTGCATCAATATGAACATACCCCACTTGTACAAATCCAAAACTGGAGTGAACTACCCAAGGGTATACCTCTATTTGAGAGCATTTTGGTGTTTCAAAACACTTTTGTAGATGTTTTGAATCAACACCAAGAAAGCCTCAAAATCGAACAAATTAACATTAGAGAAAACACAAATTATCCCCTGACTATAAGTATCATACCAGAATCAGAGTTATGTCTAAAGGCAAGTTTTGATTTACGCCGCTTTCATGTCACTATAATCACTAAAATTTTAAACGATTTGGCGATATTGCTTACCAATATAGCCAATCAGCCGAATATTCAACTCAATACTTTAATAGAAATCCTGAAGGTGACTGAAAGAGAACAAAAAGAAACAGAACTGCAAGAACGCAAAAAATCTAATTACGTAAGATTGAAAAATATTCAACCAAAACTTTTTACATTTTCCTCTGGAAAGATAGTTAAAATAAACTATTTGCAGCCAGATAAGACTTTCCCTTTAGTGATACAACCAGTAGGAGAAAATCTTGATTTCATTGCGTGGACTCAGAATAATCTAGAATTTATAGAGAGAAAGCTTGTCAAGCATGGAGCTATTCTCTTCCGAAACTTTGATGTTAGCGATTTGATGGTATTTGAAAAGTTCATGAGAGTGATTTCTCCTGAGTTGCTAGAATACCGTGAACGCTCAACACCACGGACAGAACTTGGAAGAAATATTTATACATCTAGTGAATATCCTGCTCATGAGCATATTGTTTTGCATAATGAATTTTCATATGCCTACACTTGGCCAATGAAAATCTGTTTTCACTGTGTTAAACCAGCTCCTCAGGGAGGTGAAACTCCTATTGCTGACTGTCGCCAGGTTTTTCAAATCATTAACCCTAAAATTAGAGAAAGATTTATACAAAAAAAGATTATGTATGTCCGAAATTATGGTAATAAAATAGACCTTTCCTGGCAGGAGGCATTTCAAACAAAAGACAAGTCAGTCGTAGAGGAGTATTGCCGTAAAGCTCCTATGGAATTTGAGTGGAAAGATACCAATCGTTTGAAAACTCGTCAGATTCGTTACAGTGTAGCAAGGCATCCAAAAACGCAAGAAATGGTTTGGTTTAATCAAGCTCACTTATTTCATATATCCAATTTAGAGTTAGAGGTGCGTGAAGCCCTACTAGAACTTTTTCAGGAAGAAGACCTTCCACGGAATACTTATTATGGTGACGGTTCTCCAATAGAAACTTCTGTATTAGACGAAGTTCGTGAGGCTTATCAGCAAGCATCTGTCAGCTTACCTTGGCAGCAAGGAGATGTGTTATTGCTCGATAATATGTTAGTGGCACATGGACGAAAGCCATTTGGAGGGACACGAAAAATTGTAGTGGCTATGGGAGAGCCTTTGACACTAGAACATTAGTTTCATAGCAAAAAGAGAAATAGGATTCTTTACAAAGATAAATTTTTAGGAAAAAGTTTTTATGTCTCAAGCAATCTACTATCCTGACTACGATTTGTTCGCTCGAGAATATAACGAAGTGTATGGTGAAAAACTTAGTGCTCGTACCCTGCCAATCTTAGAAAAATTACTACTAGCACATCTTCCCAAAGCAGCTAGTATTCTCGACCTATGCTGTGGTACTGGGCAATTGGCGCAGAATTTCTTGAGCAAAGGCTATCAAGTCACTGGACTTGATATGTCTAAGGAGATGTTGCATTACGCTTATAAGAATGCACCGGAAGGTAAATTTATTTTGGGCGATATATACTCCTTTGAACTATCGCCTATCTTCCAAGGAGTTATTTCAATGCATACCCTTAACTATGTCATAAGCAGCGAAAAATTGATAAAAATTTTTCAGAATGTGAAAGCGGTATTGCAGCCAAATGGTCTATTTGTTTTTAACCTACAAGAGGAATATCAATCATTTACTACTCATGTTGTTAGAGATGATTATGTCGTTGTAAGTGAACAAATTTATAATTCCGAAGAGAAAATAGCACAGTTGAACATCACTGGTTTTGACCTGATAGAAGGAAACTGGAAGCGTAAGGATACTAGCATATTAGAGAAAAGATACTTTAGCGAAGAAGTTCTGTCATCTCTAAAAACTGTAGGATTTCGGGAAGTAAGTATTCACGAACCAAAACATGGTTACATCTACTTTGTGAGTCGTAAGTAACTGAGATTACGGAAAGAAAAAAACTAAATGAAAAAACAAGATGGGACTGGTTTTACCAACGTCGATGATATGACAAACCCGAATTACTTTGTATCTTACCTGGATGCTATCAGCACGCTAAAGTCTATTCAGGCTTACAAACAAAAAACATATAGTCGTTTAGAGATAAAAGAAGATTATCACATTCTTGATGTGGGCTGCGGAACAGGTGATGACGTGCGACGAATCGCGCAAAAAGTTGGAAATATTGGTCAGATTGTGGGAGTGGATAATAGTGAGACTATGGTTACAGAAGCCCGGAAAAGATCCGAAGGCTTGAAGTTACCTGTTGAATATCGCGTATGCGATGCCCACAGTCTTGAGTTTCCTGATAATACATTTGATTGTTGCCGTGCCGACCGAACCTTCCAACATCTGAAATATCCTCAAAAGGCTTTAGCTGAAATGGTGCGCGTAGCCCGAAAAAAAGCGCAAATTGTCATTTCTGAGCCTGATTGGGAAACTCTGATTATAGATGCTGGCGATCGTGCTTTAACCCGCAAGATACTGAACTTTCATTGTGATAGTTCCCGCAACGGCTGGATTGGACGACAATTACCTGCTCTGTTCAACGAGATTGGGTTGAGGGACATCAGTGTCGATACTGATACTTTGATACTAAGCGACTGTAGTCTAGCAGATAAACACTTGGGAATACTGAGTGCCGCTATGCGAGCACAGCAAGCAGGTATCATCTCAACAACCGAGGCTTGCGATTGGACAAGTCATTTGGAACAAAAAAGTCAGGCTGGTCGTTTTTTTTGCGCCATCACAGGCTTTTCTACCTTTGGATGCAAGCCTTAATAGAGCATAGTTTAAAT
>JAQYWP010000332.1:5386-8270 GCA_029379285.1 Rhizonema sp. PD38 | reverse complement strand
TCCTGATTCCTCTCACTGCATATCTTGCAAGTTTTGTCAATGCGTAAGTCCTATAATAGACCACGCTCAAATTGAATCTTTCTCAGATGATATTGAGGTTGATTCAGTCTGTGATCCGGATTTCGGTTTAATGTACCGCGTGTGGAAAAGTTGGGAGTTGTTAGGCACTTTCTACCATGCTTTAGATGGTAAGTGGGTGACGCAACCGTGTGACAGTGATGCCCGTCCACGGTGTGAAACTGCAAATCATGCCCAGTTATTAATTTTGGCGATCGCAGGGCTGCTTGTTGCTGGTGAAGTCTGCGGGACAGAAGATTCTGTCCCGCGAGCTTCACGTGAAGTCGTTGAGGAAATGCTACTAGCTCATTAATTTTTCTCGCTCTATCTAACGAAGGAGTAGGCGATCTGCTCCTTTGTTTGTGTTTACAGGCTGAACTCATCCCCACAAGGTTGATTTACTGCTGTCGGGATCATGTGCGGTGGTGTGGGTATAGAGGAGGCGAATACTGCTCATACCCTAGTTTAATTGATGTTTTTCAAGGTAATATGCGATCGCCAACTTATTTGTAAATATTGATTTGATTAATCTTACAGCAATTTTCAGGTAATTAGACCACAGTCGTAGGGGCGTTAGCGTAGCGTTAGCGAGTCTTCGAGCGTCACGGTCGTTCGCCCTTACAAGCCGTGTGGTTCATTTAGGTGAAAATTGCTGTAACTGTGTTCACCCCAATATTGTCAAAGAATACGTTAACCGACATTAAGCCTTACAACCCTGTATTGCTAGAAAGTCTACTAGGTCTAGTTTTCTGTCCTTTTTTTAGGTCGAACTCAGGTTTTTGTAGAGTGCAAGGACGCAGTCCATTTTGAATTGTTCATGCCATGCACCTGTTGTGCTAATCTAAACAAAACTTTAGCAGTTGATCGATTGTTCTTAGTTCCTTGTTCACTTATTTAACACTTCTTAGCATTTGTCATGCAACCTTCAAGTCAAAAGCTGCGACAATTACTACAGCGTCCGGAAATTATCATTATTCCTGGCATTTACGATTGCTTGGGAGCAAAACTGGCTGAACAATTGGGTTTTGAATTAATAGTGACTAGTGGCTTTGGTATCGCCGCCTCTACATTTGGTGTACCAGACTATGGTTTGATAACTGCGACGGAAATACTTGCCAGCACAGGACGAATTGCTCAATCAGTGAGTATACCTTTAATTGCTGATATGGACACTGGCTATGGCAACGTATTAAACGTCATCCGAACTGTAAAAGACGCAGTACAGCAAGGAATTGCGGGAATTTTACTAGAAGACCAAGAATGGCCCAAAAAATGCGGTCACTTTGAGGGAAAACGAGTCATTTCGATGGCTGATCACGTTAGTAAAATTCGGGCAGCTGTGCATGCGCGTGGTGAGAGTGGTTTAGTTATTATTGCTCGCACTGATGCTCGTGCTCCATTGGGTTTAGAAGAAGCAATGAATCGTGGTAAAGCTTATATTGATGCTGGAGCAGATATCTTATTTATTGAAGCGCCTCAATCTGTCGAAGAATTACAAAAAATCGCCTCTGCGTTTCCAGATGTTCCTTTAGTCGCCAATATTGTTGAAGGTGGCAAAACTCCCGAACTTTCAGCGTCACAGTTGCAGGAGTTAGGTTTTAAGATTGTGTTTTTCCCAGTTTCTGCTTTGCTTGCAGCGACAAAAGTTATGACTGCTTGCTTGCGTCAATTGAAAGAACAGGGAACTACGGCGAATTTTCAGGAGTTGGTTGAGTTCAAGGAATTTCAACATTTGATTGGTGTACCTGAATATCTGGAAATGGAGAAGCAATTTACAAGTGTGAAAGACTCGACGAGTGTTTGATAAGTAACTCAACTTATAGGAATCCTATTTGATTTCTGAAAATAACTACGAGATAATACGGAGGGGTACATCTGTCTAAGAGTAAACAATGGTAAACCAGCATTTACAAGCCGCGATAGCGAATGAAGCGCTGCTGCGTTCGCCCTTGGCGTCTCCCCTTGGGAGAAGCGCAGATCGCAGAACTACAAGAATTTATAGATGATTGCTCAGATGCGCGCTTAAGTTCTAAAGAGTCTTAATTGCCTTACTTACCCGTGACGTTGCTTCTCACAACGAGAGATTAATAGTTTGAGGCCCCTGTTCCACGAAATAGCTTTTTTGTGAAATCTGCTTTAGTGCCACACGCAGATGTTGTTTTTTTACCCCACCACCGTGATACATCTTGAATGGCTTTCGCTATATCTTTCACTACAAGTTGATCACCTAAATTAAATATAACAGGAGTTAATGCGTTAATATCGGAGAGTAAATCTGGGCGAGTGTGAACAGATAAGATGTGAAGGGTATCTCGCAAGAGACAAAAAAGTGTAGTTTTTTGCACTTGTGAAAGTTTAGGAGCCAAACTACTTAAAGCATAGGCGCGAAAAGACTTAGACTGAATCTCTCTAGCAGTAGCCAGTGCTTCTGGTAACAAGTTTGGCAGTTCAGTCGCCAAACTACTTAGGGCTCTAGCGCGATTAAACTCATCCTGAATCTCCCTAGCAGCAGCTAGTGCTTCTGGTAACAAATCAGGTGACAGTTTAGCCACCAAACTACTTAGGGCAGTGGCGTGATATCTCTCATCCTGAATCTTCCTAGCAGTAGCCAGTGCTTCTGGTAACAAGTCTGGCAGTTCAGTCGCCAAACTAGTTAGGGCATAGGCGCGAAGAGACTCATCCTGAATTTCCTTAGCAGCAGCCAGTGCTTCTGGTAACAAATCAGGTGGCAGTTCAGCCGCCAAACTAGTTAGGGCAGTGGCGCGATGTCTCTCATCCTGAATCTCCCTAGCAGCAGCCAGTGCTTCTGGTAACAAATCAGGTGGCA
>JAQYWP010000332.1:0-5376 GCA_029379285.1 Rhizonema sp. PD38 | reverse complement strand
CTGAATCTCCCTAGCAGCAGCCAGTGCTTCTGGTAACAAATCAGGTGGCAATTTATCAGCCAAACTACTTAGGGCATAGGCGCGACTTGACTCATCCTGAATCTCCCTAGCAGCAGCCAGTGCTTCTGGTAACAAATCAGGTGGCAATTTATCAGCCAAACTACTTAGGGCATAGGCGCGACTTGACTCATCCTGAATCTCCCTAGCAGCAGTCAGCGCCTCTGGTAACAAATCAGGTGGTAGTTTAACCGCCAAACTACTTAGGGCATAGGCGCGACTTGACTCATCCTGAATCTCCCTAACAGCAGCCAGTGCCTCTGGTAACAAGTCTGGCAGAATACCCGCTAAACTACTTAGGGCAGTGGCACGATCATACTCATCCTGAATCTCTCTAGCAGCAGCCAGTGCTTCTGGTAACAAATCAGGTGGTAGTTCAGCCGCCAAACTACTTAGGGCAGTAGCGCGAAAAGATTCAGACTGAATCTCCCTAGCAGCAGCCAGTGCCTCTGGTAACAAGTCTGGCAGAATACCCGCTAAACTACTTAAGACAGTGACGCGATTAAACTCATCCTGAATCTCCCTAGCAGCAGCTAGTGCTTCTGGTAACAAGTCTGGCAAAATACCCGCTAAACTACTTAGGGCAGTAGCACGATTATACTTAGACTGAATCTCCCTAGCAGCAGCCAGTGCTTCTGGTAACAAATCAGGTGGCAATTTATCAGCCAAACTACTTAGGGCATAGGCGCGACTTGACTCATCCTGAATCTCCCTAGCAGCAGCCAGTGCTTCTGGTAACAAATCAGGTGGCAGTTCAGCCAAACTACTTAGGGCATCGGCACGATGTCTCTTATCCTGAATCTCCATAACAGCAGCCAGTGCTTCTGATAACAAATCAGGTGGCAGTTCAGCCGCCAAACGACTTAGGGCAGTAGCGCGATGTCTCTCATCCTGAATCTCCCTAGCAGCAGCCAAAGCTTTTGAGAGTGCTAATTCTTTTAGGTTCGGTGGCAAATGATCGGCTATCTCAGTAAGCAAGTTTGCTTTCTGTGCTGGATTCGAGCTTTGTAGCACGTAACCAAGTCCTTGAGATGGAGTCCACACATTTTTTTGGATCAACGCCAGAAGCAATTTTACTGGTAAATTAGCTGATAGACTATTAAGGGATGCAATAATCAAGGCATAACGGCACTGTAAGCCAATAACTTTCGGCAAGGTTGCTTCAGTCCACTCCTCAGAAGCCAGTTGCCAAGCACGGGCAACATCAGTCACAAAGTTGGCAGTTTGTCCTAAGCGATCGCAAGCCTCATACCAACCATTACCTCCTGACTCAGTTTCCTCCTGTAGTAATAAGTGAATGTCCTCTATTAGCTTAGCTTTTTCTAAATGCCAAACTAAACGCTGATGGATGTAACCGTCATCAGGTAAAGTGTGCCATAAATTATTTTGAGTTTTCTGTCTGTATCTCTCCAACAACGTTGCGTGAGCATTCTCCAACGTAATGCCTAATCCAGGTAGATCACCGTCATTCAAGGGTATAGTTGGAGCCGTCAACAAATTACATGCTAAATCATGGAATAAGTCATGTAATCGGTAGGTGGGTGTACCATCAGTTAAAGGTACTCCTTTTAACAGCAGCGCTTTACTATGCATGTATTGCAATACCTTGGCTGTCGCACGTACATCTATTTCCCACAGCGTCGCCGCCATCATCTTAGTTATGTTTATATCTTCCGGTAATACTCCTAACCAAGAAAATTGCTGTTGCTTTTCTTTTGGCATTCGAGAGACACTCAAATTTAATGATGCTGTTAAGCTGAAGCGTTTTAAAATGGCTTCATCAGTAATTTCTTCTGCTCCTGGTCGATTTAGATTTTTTAATCGGGCTACCTCAACCTGAAAATCATCTAACAATTCAGTCCAAGCTGTACCACTAGCTACTTCAGCTGCTATCAATTCCAATGCTAAAGGGAGATAACCAACGGATGAAGCTAAATCGGATGCTGAATGGTATTCTGCTTTATTGATCGAGCGTCCTAATTTCTTCGTTAGCAGTTCCATCGCCTGCTCTGGTGTCATCACATCTAGAGAATAGATGCTTGCTCCAAGTGAGTCAGCGATCGCCTTATCTCGAGTTGTTACCAAAACTTGACAACGCGCTCCACCTACATTAAAAGCTTGTGCTTCCAGAGGATTCCAAGCATCATCCACTACCACTAAAACAGCTTTGTCATAAAGCAAAGTCCTCAAATGGCTTGAAGCCGCGTCTACACTCGTTGGTTTAAAGTTATGATCATTTAAAGCTTGAATCCATCCACTTAATAGGGACAGGGTATCAGGTTTCTGTCCTAAAGTTGCCCACAGAATCCCGTCACTAAAGTGAGCTTGCACATCTATATCATGTGCCAAAGCTGTTGTAATAGTTGATTTACCAATCGAACCCAAACCGTGAATGGCAGTTACTACCAAAGTCCGCAGATCATTTGACTCTGTTAGCAACCTTTTTTTTAACTCACCACTATATTCCGGGCGATCTACGTAATAACTTGGTAGTGGTGGTGCTTGGAAAGGTATACCTGCTCGTCGCGGTGCATTGCCAAAAATTACCGTCTGTGATGTATTTATTTTAGTTTTCATCACTGGAATTTCGGCAGAGTCAGGATTTTCCAGTGTTATAGCTATTTTTCCTTCCTTGAAAGCTCGTTGAAACCCGTCAAGATTTTCTGTTGGGTAACCTAATGCATCGTAAAAACCTTCAGAGAACTTGATTGCAGAGTTATCTTGAATCTGCTGGTTCATCCCAATGGCATAATCAATATGTTCGCTAATTGCTGTAGCAGCAATGACCGAGTAGCAAGCATTTAAGAGCACGCACTTGACATAATCTTTATGTAACTCAAAAAGAGCTGCCAAGTCTTGTGGTGAAACAGGCAAATCCTGTCCCCCATCATTTTCTAACAGCAAACTACCATCCTCCAAGCCGTGTCCACAAAAATGAACAATTTGGGGTTTTTCCTCTGCTAGAGCCCGACGAATATCTTTTGGTCGAACAGCAGTTTTAGTAAAAATGTTAACCGAATCTCGCCTCACCGCACGTCGGATACACTCTTCAATGGAGCGAATTTCTGTGTCCAAACGCACACCGTTGGGAATTGCCGCCAGAATCAGGATTGTTTTAACACATACACTGTTACTTATAGGCATGGAAAAAGAGTTAATCCCGACGCTCTGGACATACTAATTAGTTATAAACACATAATAGTTCTTCATGAGAAATATTATGACTTCCTGAAAATTTATTGCACTAATGGGCATAAAGGTGGAATATACCCCTAAAACGGGTTGTTTTCGTCCGCTTACGCACCTCGTTTGTCGAAAATATCATGCTGTTTTCTAAAGCGCAATAGTCGCGTTGGGTTCTCAAACACAAATTTTAGCTTTTTAAAATACTCAGTATAGTAAATCAGGACTGATAAGGCTTTTGAAAAACTTTTCGGCAAAACTGACTATATATACAGTAAAACTGCCGCCAAAAGAAGACGGGATGATCGCAAGTTTTACCGGATCTGTGGATCTTGGGGTTATGTTCACACAGTCCACTTGAGCAACGCGATCGCTCCTCTTCAATGGGCAATGCACGTTGTGATGCTGAGCCCAGGACAATTCTGGTTTATGAGGACAATAAGAATCAATACCAACTGGAGTTAACTAATAAGTTAGTAGATCGTGTTGGGAAAAGGCGACAACCTTAATAACAGCTTTAACCCAACGCTTACAAAAAATTAAGGTGTCTTACTTAAGTAGGTTTTCTACTTTTGAGTGTTTCAGTTGAATTATACTCGTAAAATTACGGAAATGCCGTAATCTATTCTGTAGACAAGTAAATAAATTACTAGCCAAAAGATTTGTTTTGGTAGTCAGATAGCTTTCACGCTCTTAGTGGTTGAGGTTAAGAATGGATAGTCGTGCAAAGGCTTGGTGGAATTTCTGGTGCTTATTAGTAAATTTACCGCGTTATCTCATATCTTGCACCTCTCCGTACAAACCCAGGCAACGTAAAAAGATGCGCGAAGTCGCTACCTATTTTTTATTGGTTTTTATCGCTAAATCAAGGGTTGTAATTTAATACTGAGTAATTAAAATGCATCAAGTTTTCTTGGTGCAAGATGTGAGTTATAGTATAACTTTCTTGCTGAGTGTGGTTTTGGTGTTTGATTCTGCGGGTGCAACACCTCCAAATAGAGGGTTGCTCAATGGACAAAAAGCAGGAACAACGCAAAGAAATGCTTTTCGTGCTGCTGCTGAACAAGCCTTGCAAGAGGGATTTCAACTTTATAGGCTTGGGACAGCAGAATCGCGACAGAAAGCGATTGATAAATGGTTTGAGGCGCTACAACTATGGCAGCAATTGAATGATTTGGCAAAGCAAGCCATCACACTAAATAATATTGGCTTGGTCTACTCGGATTTAGGAGACTTGCAGAAGGCACTTGAATACTACAATCAGGCTTTACCCCTGAGACGTGCTGTCGGCGACAAGTCTGAGGAAGCTACCACACTAACTAATATTGGCGTTGTCTACGATGCTTTAGGAGAGAAGCCAAAGGCACTTGAATACTACAATCAAGCTTTACTCCTATTCCGTGCTGTCGGCAACAAGTCTGGGGAAGCTGTCATCCTCACGAGTATTGGCGGTGTCTACTCAGATGAAGGAGAGAAGCAGAGGGCACTTGAATACTACAATCAGGCTTTACCTCTAAGACGTGCTGTCGGCAACAAATCTGGAGAAGCTGTCACACTAACTAATATTGGCTTAGTCTACGATGATTTAGGAGAGAAGCAGAAGGCGCTTGAATACTACAATCAGGCTTTACCCCTAAGACGTGCTGTCGGCTACAAGTTTGGGGAAGCTGTTACACTAAGTAATGTTGCGTATATTAAACGTAATATTGGCAACTTTCAACAAGCCCTTACTCAAATTCAAGCTGCCGTCAATATTATAGAAAATTTACGTAGCTTTATTACAAATAAAAAACTACGTACTTCTTACTTTGCCTCGGTACAGGGTTACTATCAGTTCTACATTGATTTGCTGATGCAGTTGCACAAAAAAGATCCCCAGAAAGTATGCGAAATTAACATCGCAAAACTCTACTACAAAGATAGATGTGATGCCGTCGCACTGCACATCAGCGAAAGATCCCGTGCCCGCATTCTGACGGAATTGTTAACTGAAGCGCATGCTGATATTCGTAACGGTGTTGAGCCGAAGCTTTTAGCTACTGAACAGCACTTGCAGCAGTTAATTGATAGTAAAGCCGCCAAGGGCGGCAAGGCAGCTATGCTGAGGGCAGAGGGCAGCTATGTAATCCCCATAAC
>JAQYWP010000331.1 GCA_029379285.1 Rhizonema sp. PD38 | reverse complement strand
GTCACGGACTGAATTGGACAGATGGTAACGAGCTTGAGAGGTTGATGGCAATGGTGGGAGGACATCCTTATCTGGTTAGACTAGCTTTGTATCACCTTGTGGGTAAGGGGGGATTAGAACGGGATTTGGGACAGATCTTGGAACAAGCACCAACGGAAACAGGAATCTATAACGAGCATTTAAGACAGTATTTATTAGCACTGATCGAGGAAAGAGAACTGGAAGCTGCTTTCTATGAAGTGATCACTACTCCCATGAGCGTGAAATTAGAGCCAGTACTGGCATATAAATTGCAAAATATGGGGTTGATTAACCTGGAGGGAGATCGCGCTTACCCTGCTTGCGAGTTATATCGTCTCTATTTTAGAGAGCAACTTAACACAAGGAGGCAGTTAGAGAATGCGAAGCAGGAACAAATAGAGAAAGAAAACCAATTGCACCTCCTCTCCAGTTTGGATAGACTGACTCAACTAGCAAATCGTCGCTACTTTAACACCTACCTGCAGATGGAGTGGCAACGCTCGGCTCGCAATCACTCTTTCTTCTCGCTAATTCTATGTAATATTGACAATTTCAATATTTACAATAAAATGTACGGAATCACAGCAGGAGATGATTGTTTGCGGCAAATCGCTTATGCTATCCGTAACTGCGTAAGACGCTTACTCAGTAATAGCAGTTTTTCCTATGCTAGTTCCTTCAAAATCACAACCCAAACTACAGATTATAAATATGAGCTAAGCTCGGTGTTAGCAGCTCGTTACAGTAACGAAGAATTTGCTATTCTTACCCAAGGAGATGGTGCTACTGCTATACATATCGCTGAAAAGATTCGAGAGCAAATCAAAGCCTTAGCAATTCCTTTTGAATATCCTGGTAGTAGCGGTCTTATGAATAATGTTTTAACTGTTAGTTTAGGCGTTGCTAGTATGATTTCTGAAAACGAAAAAGAGCCGTCAACTTTAGTCGTCGCTGCTGAAAAAGCCCTATTTCAAGCAAAAACAAAAGGACGCGATTGTGTCATACTCAATTAAAATGTATTTGCATTGATGAAGATAGTCATACAACATTTCTAAATAATTTGTAAAATGCTGGCTGACAGAAGATTCGCTAATAGCTGAGGCAAGCGAAGGTCGATAATTTTCGGTACAATGTGGAGAGGCGATCGCGCTATTTGTAAATCCAGTTAAAAACAACTGATTCATCAAATTTAGTTTTATGAATCATTAAAATAACTCAAAACTGTTGCCGCCGATTGCTCAAAAGTTCCCAGAATTTTTTGAGTTGATGGAAATTGCAAAAAAGCGTTGGAAAATTCTTACGGGTATCGGTGCTGCTACACTGACATTGCTAGCAGGTGCAGGATACTGGTATGTCTTCATTGAGGGAGCACCCCAGCTAGATCCACCACCAACAAATGTTGCTGGCAGTGAAATGACGTTTATGCTTGAAACTTTTAACAGCAAGGCAATGGGTGAGGTGCGGCGATATGGAGTCATTCTACCTCCCAATTACAATCACAATTCGAGTAAACGCTACCCCGTTATTTTTCTTTTGCATGGTGGACACGATGATGCACGCGCTTGGGTAGACAAAATTGGTATTATTCCGGTATTAGTTCAACTCTACAAAAGTGGGAAATTACCGCCATCTATTGTGATTACACCAGATGGTAATGATCAACGTGGTTCCAGTCCTTTTTGGGACCCAGATTATTATGATGGACCTCACGGAAAACTTAGTACCTTAATTGGTCAAGAGTTAGTAACTGTCGTGAAAACACGCTATCGTACGTTGAATAAACCAGAATTTTGGGCAATGGGTGGACTCTCATCTGGTGCTTGGGGAGCTTTTAATATAGGGCTACGTCATCTCAATAACTTTAATGTTTTTTTCAGTCAGATCGGTTATTTTACTGATGATAGCGGACCCCAAAATAGTCCCCAAGTCTTTGTACAACAAATTCCCCCAAAACAACGTCAAGCCATACGTATTTATCTAGATGCAGGACTTAATGATTTAGTTGGTGGCGAATTTCTCAATTCCAGCAAACGCTTCCATCAAACATTGAATCAACTGGGTATAAAAAACGTCTTTTATACGTATCCGGGTGGTCATGGGTTGTCTGGTCCCAACTATGGCTGGAATTACGACCACAAACATGCTGTAGATTCTCTCTCATATGTAGGTATACAGTTTCAAGAAGCAATGCAGCAGATCAATTCGGAGAAATTCAAAATTCCCAACTCAAAAAAACCTTTATAAATGAGACTTAAGAGTGAGGTAAGGTACGTTATTCTACAGAAGAATGCACCTTACCTCGCCCTTTATATAGACTTAATGAAGGACTTGACGTGAAGTAAGTATTCTTAAGAAAATAGTGATAGCCGTTTTTAGCTTATGTGTAAAAAGAGAAGCATAACGTAAGTAGTATAGGAAAATCAGCTATACCATTTCACGCTTGTTCCCGATCCAACTCACTCCCCCTGCTTGCCTATATGCAGCTAAAACGCCTCACAAAATATGGCTTACCGCTCTTAGGACTGTTACTCTTCAGCCTCTCTGTATGGGCTATTAATAAACAATTGAAGCACTATACCATCCCAGAAATTTGGCATAGTCTTAAGATTGCTCCTATTAATAGTTTACTGCTAGCATTGGCATTTACAGTCCTTAATTACTTAGTCTTAACTACATATGATGTTTTAGCTTGCGGGTACATTCGCCATCCTTTACCCTATCCAAAAATTGCTCTAACTGCGTTTACAAGCGCCGCAATTAGTAATACAGTTGGCTTCGCTCTGTTTACTGGAAGCGCTATTCGCTGTCGCTTATATGTACTTTGGGGCTTAACACCTGTTGAAATTGCCCAGCTCATCGCCTTTACCAACTTAACCTTTTGGCTGGGACTAAGTGTAGTTGGTGGAGTCTTATTTTTAGTTGAGCCTCTAGCAATTCCCAAATTCTTCCATTTGCCTTTCACTTCAGTGCATCCAATTGGAATCATTTTGCTAGCACTGAGTTGTGCTTATCTGTTAGCAAGTTTAGGGCTAAAGCGATCGCTACAGATAGGTCGTTGGTCTTTCTCCATACCTTCTTTTGATGTTGCTGTCCTACAGATTATCCTTTCTTCTATTGATTGGAGCATTGCTGTTGCAGCACTTTTCGTCTTGCTACCATCATCCGCTAATTTATCATACTCAACCTTTTTCAGTATTTATCTACTCGGTCAAATTGCGGGACTCGTCAGTTACATTCCTGGCGGGTTAGGTGTGTTTGAGACAGTTTTACTGTTTCTCCTCTCGCAAACAATTCCTACGACTCAGATATTTATATCCCTAATCCTCTATCGAGTTATCTACTATTTTATACCTTTAGGAATTGCTGCTTTATTACTCGGGATACATGAAATCCGACAGCGCAAGTTAACGCTATAGCCGTTTTGCTCTAAGTCAAAAGTGAAAAGTTGATTTACAGCACATTGCAATCAAACGTGCCACAAACGAAAATCATCAAAATCACTACCAGAATTCATTTTACGATTTATTGTTGTGGCGGGTTTGATCTCAAACTGCTGTAAGTCGTATTGAAGAATAACGTGTTTATGTTTTTAATAAAAAAGATAGATCCAGAAAGAATATAGGAGTGCTGATTTTATCGACAAGCTATGTATTTTGTCAATAGCATTAGCGATAATTTTTCAGGCAAAAGTCATGAATTTTTGACCATTTTGATGCCGAAGATAGAATGCCTTGCTTATTTTTCTGGTCCTGAACCCTTGATTTTTAACGCCTTTTAGGGAATGAATCAGCGCTAGGATGTAGGGGGTAGATGCGTACCCAAGCAACTTTCCCTAAAATATAAAATCATCATATTTTGTCAACTAACGCACTATTTAAGTTGTTTCCACTCGCAATCCAAAGTAAGTAATAACTAACTCAGTTGAACCGTTGTTAACGACTTCATGAACTTCTCCTCGTTCTACCGCTACGCAATTCCCCGGTAAAAGAGGGTACTCTTTCCTGTCAATATGAATAACACCAGAACCAGACTCTACAAAGAAAACTTCACACATATCTTGATGAGCATGTGCTGCCGCAGTTTGTCCGGGGGCAAAACGTGCTTGAGAAAAGTTGGTGAGGTGAGGTAGCTCACCAAAACGTAACATCACCCTTTTCTTAATCTCGGGGTTGTGAGAAACTGCTTCTTCCGGTAAATCGTTTAGAGAAATGAGTTTCATCCTGGTCGCAAATCGTTAGATATCTCCACAATACCTTTATATCCATCAATCCGTACCTTCTGACCGTCTTGTAAAACCCATGTAGCATTTCTAACATCTGTAATAGCAGGAATACCATACTCCCGAGCTAGAATTGCACTATGAGAAAGCCGTCCACCAACCTCTGAAATAAATCCTCCCGCTCTCATCAGGAAGGATACCAAACTAATATCTGTATAAGGTACTACCAAAATGGTTTCACGATCAATTTCTGGGAGAGCTTGTAAGTTTCGCCACACCTTTACCCGTCCTTCTACTTGACCTGGACTAGCGGGAATGCCTTGCAACATTTGATCGGGATAGAGGCTAGCAGTTCGCAAAGGTATTGTAAAAGAATTATTGCCATAGACTATTGGGGGTACTGGATTTTGCTGAGTATCTTTTGCTTTTTGCGATCGCCTCAGTTGTACTAAATCTTGCAAATGTTCCACAAACTCCGGCTCAAAACCATCAACAAGACGTCGGACTTCATCCAACTCTAGAAAAAATATATCTCCAGGATGCTCAAGTAAGCCCGATTTTAACCAAACTTGCTCCAATGCCACAAAACACCAACGCAATTCAGCCTGGAATTTAGAATAAACCTCCGTAACCCGCCCTTGGAGATTCACTCGTCTTTGTACAAATCCCACATTCCATCTTCTTTTGGTCTTTTTGTCTGTGGATGGTTCTCCTTGTATGAACTGTACAAACAACTGCTTGATTGCCTCTGGTTCTTCCTTCCAAGTCGGAACAGCAAAATCAGTGCCGTCCTCACTTAAATAAGCGTAACGGTGAAGCAATTTATCCAACTTTTTGAGAATTTCTTGCCCTTGTGGTGTTTGTGCCAACTTTTCAAAGACTTGATCAGCAGTTGCTAAATCGGGTATGAAGGCTCGAGCAGTTACGGCTAAATCTTGAAGCGATCGCATTACTGCCACTTCTGGCGTCAAATGGCGATCAACTTCCCACAAAGCAACGTGAAAAATTTTTTGTCGTAACTTCACACTCAATGAAGCCACAATACTATAGTAAGTCGCTTTCAGAAGCAACTTTAGGATAAAGTCTATCCTTGCTAACAATGAAGCTGGCTCTAAATCATTAACTAATTCTTGAGTGAACTGAGATAAGGCTGGAACAAACCGCCTGTGATAATCCCAGTTGAAGTCCGTTGCCAAACAAAATTCTCGCCCTACCAACCGTAGCATTCCTGGCAAATTATGCAAAATTGTCTTCAAGGGTGGCTTTGCCAACTTACCTCCCTTAGTTAAAAAATCCAGACTTTCGGTTGGCAAACCCAGGCGGCAAAAAATTTCCCATAGTAGAGTGGCATTAAAGTAGACTCTTGAATAGTGCAACGTTGCTATTTGGTTTAAATCCAGCCCAACAGCACCTTCACCCAGCACCAAAGCAAAAATTCCTCCCCAAACACCATTAGTTGATGGTCGATTGATTGACCATGTTAGGGGATGAATTAATTGAGAGAAAGTTTCTGCCGCAATTTTACGTGTCCATATAGGTAATAGGGTGCTGATGGGTCTAATTTGCAAAACCCAGAGAGTTTGACCATCGTAACTCCACTCAATATCTTGAGGAATGCCGTGGCAACGTTCTTCTAAATGACGAGCTAAATATGCAACTTGCTTGATTAATGCTGGTGGCACTCGTCCCTCGCCCTCCAATTGCACACCCTGAAAATCTTCCGTCTCGACAATAAAAGCACGATATTGCTCTGGTGTCACCCGTCCAGAAACGACTTGAGTCGCTTTTCCGGGTAACGCTTCAATAATGATTGTATCCTCTTGCTTGGTCATGGGGTCGCGAGTAAAGGCAACTCCAAAAAAGACACTTTGGACTTGTTGTTGAATCAGTACACCCATCCCTGCTTCATTGAGGTTGCGATCGCGTCGATACTGTACTGCGGTTGGATTGTTGTATGAAGCTTGGACTCTGGCGATTGCTTGTTGCAATTCGTGTTTAGTAGTCACGTGCAAAATTGTCTCGTACTGCCCTGCGGCAGAAGCATGTTCTGTATCTTCTCCAATCGCGGAAGAACGCACCACAAGTGGGGATAACTTCGATGGTTGTAGAAATTCTATCAATGGTGCGGGGTCTTGGTATGGGGCAAGAACCCATCCCTTGGGTACTGAATAACCCCATTGCTTAACTTCTGATAATCGAGCTGCTTTGTATCCAATCAGCGCCGCATCCAAATCCTCATCAAGCGAGAGAATATCTTGGTTGCTGCGAAGAAATTGAAATGGAACAGGTGATGCTTGTATCTCTTCCACCGACGGACTCAGATGTTTGGGCATGTTTTTGTAAATCCAGCCCAGCAGCGCTGCTAAAGTAAGAGCCGCTAAGATTTTGGATGGATCTTCGATGTGTAAAAGAGCGACAATTAAGGGAAATAGAATCAAAACTCCAAATTGTGCCAACTGTCTGGAGCGCAGAATGGTAAAACTGGCGCCAGTCAGCAAAAATACAAATACCGATGCTAGTGGATCGTGTACGCTAAATCCCCAAATGACACTTGTCGTACCAGTTCCTTTGCCTGTCGAGTATCGACCAATGACTAAGGCTATTAGGGCAATCAGTTCCCAAGCCGATCCATATCCAAAGAAAGCACGGGCTAGTAAGACTACAGCAATGCCTTTAAAAGCTTCAGAAAAAACTACCAAAATTCCTATTAATGTGCCACCGTAGTAAAAAGTGTTTAAAACGCTGATGTTATCAGCACTAAAATGTGCTAATTGCCGCTTATTTAGAAGCTGAGACATCCACGTAATCAGCGGTAATCCTCCTAATAGAGGACACACAATAAAAATAACTAAGATACCCCAGAATTGAAACATTTGCGATTCTTAATCAATCAAATGAAGGGTTTACAACGTTGTACTTAGCTAATGTACACGCTACTTACAATTTTGACGGTTAAAGAAGTGAGAAAATAAAAATTTATGTCTTTCGATATACTTGACATGCTTACTTGTATAGAATATATCCTCATAAGGACTCTTTTCTCCAAAACAGTTTAAGTAGTTAAATGTATTTTTTATTACAAAGAAAGGCAGAGGCAGAGGCAGAGGGCAGAAGGTAGGAGGAAAAAAAATCATGCGCGGGGTGGGAGTAGCGCCCACCAAAATGCAAAGTCTGCTCTAGAGAGTACTCTCTAGAGCAGACTTCGCAAGAAATACGGCGTCCTTATGTAAAGTCTGCCGGGGGAAGCTTCCAAGGGCGAGCTTTACGTAAAATCTGCTCTAGAGAGTACTCTCTCGCAAAGCTCGCCGGACAGAAGATTCTGTCCGGCAGACTTTGCCCGCGAGTTTTACTTCAATCCCACGTTTTTAAGCGTGGGTTCCCGAATGCCTTCTGCCCTCAGCATAGCTGCCTTCTGAAAGGGCTTTTATATCTGATTGCACCGAATGAAGGACTGTTTAGCTCTACTGTTCTTAGTTGACGACATAAGCTACTTTCAGCGCCCAAATAATCAGTGTCATAATCGAGCCTAAGATCAGCACAGTGGAGATGGTGACTGCTTTGGGAGTATCAGCACCCTGAAATTTCATGATTCCTCGGTTTAAATCGGACATAGCTCAATCGTCCTCCTTGATCACGGTGTTAATTTTCCGTTTCGATTGTAGTCCTTTCATCCACTGACGATACAAAATTTCTTATGTTATTTTGTTTAAGCTTTCAAACACGTAAAAGAATATTTAAGTATACGCGATCACGTATATTGTTTGAGGAGATTGCATAGTGGCAGTTATACTAGTAACAACTATAGCTATTGTTGTCGGATTGTGTGCGGCAATAGAGATGGGACTGCGTACAATTGGCTTTGGTAAACCGCTCATTTACATTGCTGATGAGAAAATTGGCTATCTATTAGCCCCTAACCAGTCTACGCGTCGTTTTGGTAATCGCATAGCGATTAATCAATATTCAATGCGAAGTGATCCGATACAGAAGACGCCTTTAGCCTCGACGCTTCGGGTACTCCTTTTAGGAGATTCTATAG
>JAQYWP010000330.1 GCA_029379285.1 Rhizonema sp. PD38 | reverse complement strand
GAATATAATGTAAATAGTGCTATTTTATACAAAAATATCGGGTAAACCGTATTGAGAGGAAAGGCTTTCTGAAGTTAGTGATGCCAAAGGCAACGGCGGTATCGCCCCCATCGCGTGGCACAATAAGACAAGAGGGAATTCCCTTACATATCGATTTTTGTCAAGAGATTTTAATTTTTGCCGATTTAAACTAATCTAGCCTACACCACTTTCAACTCCGGAGGGGCAATGAAAACACCCATCGAACGACCAAAGCGCCGTGAGGCATCAGATGATGATCAACAAGAATTATCACCAACCAAGTGCCAAAAGATGGTATTTCTTGATTGCGACAAGCCAGTTAGACGAGTTATCTTTGAGTGCTACCACTGTAGGCAGGGAATAATCGCGCAGTGCCACTCAAATGGCAATTTACAAAGACTCGAGCCAACATGTCCTAATTGCGGCAAATCAGCAATTCGTTTAGAGACAACAGAGGTTTTTGAGATTACAGCGATTCCCTCTCCTTGGCAGTAAGGTACCTTCACGAGTGCTGAGTGCTGAGTAACCCCACAGATACTCCCAACACGAGTGTAAGATTACCTATTTCCTTAATCTTGTTTCTTGGCTTCCTTGGGGCGGGCAAGTGCTTCAAGTCGGCAGAGAAAGAAGGTAAAAAGATAGGTAATCTTACAAGGGAAGGGAGTAAGTGAGACAAATTGTAGCGGATAGCATGGGTGTCGAAGCAAAAACCTGTGCTGTGCCGCGCAAGCACTCCTCAAAGATTTTGACTAATTCATGTGTCTAACTTGAGGCACTGGTATAAAAACGTAAAGCAAACCGCCAAAACCGAGTAGACAAGAAGAATAGCAACACAGCCAAAACTCCCGCACTTAACGTCCAGGTGATTTGACTCCGACCCAGCATCGCTTCAGCTGGTATAGTAGTTAAAAAAGCGATTGGGATAATGAAAGTAAAGAAAAAACGGTAAGCTGTAGGATAAGCGACCATCGGATATCGCCCAGCTTGCACCAAACCCCGTAGCACTTCGGTAACATTCCCGATTTTCACAAACCAGATGCTCGTGGCTCCCAGCATAAACCACAAGCTGTAAAAAATTACCAAGCCAAAAAATAGGGGAATGACACTGATCAGATAGTCATTTATTCTCAATCCAAGTTTTTGCCCCGCGTAAACAACGATCGCACAGCCAAAAACCATATCTGGCAATCCCCAAGGTGAGAGAGTATTAGTGGAAAGCCAAAGCTGACTGCGAATCGGTTTCAGCAATACAAAGTCCAACGTTCCTTGTTGTACGTGATTAACAATGCGATTTAAGTTTGGAGCCAGAAAAGTCTCAGAAAAACCTTCTAACAGCGTAAATATTCCCAATATAATTAAAGCTTCTTCCCACGACCAGCCCCCGAAGGTATATCCTTTACCATAAAATAAAAATAATCCAAAAAGACTTCCGACAAAATTACCAAGACTACTGAAGGAAGCCAACAAGAAGTTGACGCGGTACTCCAACTCAGCCGCTATGGCAGCACTCCAGAACAGTTTTATTACTTTTAGATATTTTTTGAGCATTGAAAATAGCTGTAAAAAAGGTGACAAAAATAAACCTATAGTATTGTAGGACTGTATTGGCTAGCACCTGAAGCTCCTCAGATTGTAGATCGTTTTTAAACACTTTTGCCCTGAGAATTAACCCTGACTTTTGTCGGCTCAATTAGGTGTTTCCTCTCAGATTTGCCAGTACGAGCATCGGTAACTTCTACATACATGGTTCCATCAGATTGAACATGAAGTACAACCTCAAATTTGGGAATTCTTTTAGGCGCTGGGAGTACAGTCATTTATACAAAGTCTAAAACGACACACTCACTTTTCAGTGTCGCCCCCCTGCTTCATCCTTGCAGAACTTCCACAGTAATTAAAGATTGGTTGTCTACCCTTATCGAGGTATCAGCGTTAAGTGCGTAGATGTACTAACTTTTACTGCACTTCGCTCCCAAAGCATCGGGTGATATTGAATCGAGCGCCACGACTCAATCATGTCGTCATAATGTGGATGGAAGGCATGACCAGATTCACCAGTAGTGAGAATGCTCAAAGAGTTTTGCAGGTTGTTCAGATCTACAACCATGCGCATTGAAGGCAATACTGTGACTTCAAATGACTTGGCTGCATTCCAGCTTGTGGCATTGACAATTGAACTGCCTCCCGAAGCGGAAAAAGGACCACGATTGAAAAGGGCTTCAATCGGAGCAATTCCCGATTGACCTAGGGTAGCATTGCGGAAGGTAGTGGTATGTAGGTTGCCCCACCGCCAACCTGCTGGATCTTTGCCTAGAGTGCGTTCTAGCTCATCTACTGCCTCAGCAAAGGCTTTCCGGAAGATTTGGTCACGGTTTTGACTCGGAAACGTTTTTTTATTGTTCCACCAAGGGCTATGAGGTTGATGCACCAGGTGGCTGATTACCTCAAACCAGTAAGAGCCACCTCCGGGCCAGTAATTTTTGGGCAGGTCATTTTGGAACGTATCGGCCAAGAGGTGCTTCCAAAAAGTTTCAAATAGAGCAGGGGCAGCCAAGTCCATATTTTCCTGGAAATTCCAAGTTTGCAAAATACTGCGAGCACGCTCCAAGTGGGTGTTGTTCAGGGGAATCTGTAGCAGAATCGGCACTAGAGTTGCAGCATTTAAGTTTTTATTGTCTCCCTGCATTTGCTGAACATAGCTTGGGGAAATCGGAGCTTTTTGCCCCTCAATCATCTCGACAATCCGTTGAGCGCGGTAACCATAATCCCAATCATTAGTAATCAGGTATGGATAATTCGAGCCGACTACAGCATTGTTGGCAGTGACAGTAAAGCTGCTGTTGCCGAAGCTGGTAAGCTGGCTTTTTGTTCACCGTAGCGTTCTTCCTGAGCAGAAAAATTAACAGGTTCAGCTTCTATTCCTAATGGGGTTGGGCTTTTGAATCCTTGAAGTTTGTTCCGCCAGAATACCTCAGCCTGCGATAAATCCTGCTGTTTTAACCAGGCGATATAATTTCTGTAGGGATGACTGGATTCCAGCGATAAATCTTGATCTTTGCTGAATGCCTCGTAGAATGCGAAAACCTCTTTGAAGATGAGAGGTACGCACCAGCCATCTGTAAGAATGTGATGAGAAGTCCAGATGAATTGATAGGCATTCGAGTCTACTTGGAAAAGCGCCAAACGCATTAGCGGTGGTTCAGTCATGTTGAAACCACGCAGTCGGTCTGCACTGAGATAGGTTTCTAATTTTTCTTCCTGCTGGGACAGAGAAAGTCTGCGCCAATCTTGCTGGTTTAGTGAAATTTCTACTTGCTTTAGTACAACTTGCAGTGGCTCATTTTGATTTTCCCAAATAAAGGCTGTTCTGAGAATCGAGTGCCGATCAACGACACGCTGGCAAGCTTTTTCAAAGGCTAACGAGTCAAATTCTGCAATTTGCAAGTTTAAAATGGACTGCTCAATGTGTATCCCTGACTCAGAAGCAGCTAGAGTCTCAAACAGCATTCCCTGTTGTGAAGGAGAAAGCGGATAAATTGATTCAATATTTTTAGTTTTGAACGGAGCTAATAACCCATCAAGTTCTAATTGATTCAACTGTGCATCTGGGAAATCACTTGGTGTATATCCTCTATTCTCTTGTGACTGACAATGTTCTATGATTGACCTGATTGCTTGAATATAGCTTTGTGCTAATTTCTCCACTGTGGTATGAGTATGAACATGACAACTGTAAGTCCAATCAATTTGTAATTCACCTTCTACCACCAAAGCACTAATATCCAATAGATGGTCACGAGTTTGCTTTAAACTATGGTTAGCTCCAGTGGATTCCGGCGCAAATTTCCAACCAGTTTCCGATTGTACTTGATCAAATTGTCCTAGGTAGTTAAAACTAATTTCTGGAGTAGGAATTGACTGTATTTGTTCATTGACATTAGACTCTTCACACAAGTAACGCAATATGCCGTAGCCTATGCCACGATTGGGAATTGCTCGTAGTTGTTCTTTGATTGATTTGATAACTGCTGCTGGTTGGTTAATGGTTGGGAGTTGCAATAATACTGGAAACACACTGGTAAACCAACCTACCGTCCGTGATAAGTCTACATCTGAAAATAGCTCTTCTCTACCATGTCCCTCTAAGTCAACTAGTACCGTTGAATTTCCTGTCCACTTTGCTAATGCTTGTACTAATGCACTCAGCAGTATATCGTTAATTTGTGTGTTGTAAGCTTCGTTTACTGACAACAGCAGAATTTGGGTTTCTTCTGGACTTAATTTCACTGATACAGTAGCAGCACTACCTACTGTATTTTCTGGTTTAATGTCAGCAAAATCTAATGGTAATGGTGTTGCTTGAGACCAAGGTTGGTTGAGCCAATAGTCTAACTCAAGTTTTAACATTTCTGATTGTGCATAGTTGTTTAATTTCTCTGCCCAATCAATAAATGCTGTTGTTTTAGCACCAAGCTCAATAGGTTGTTCAGCGATTAGTTGTTGATAAATTGTTCCTAAATCTGATAATAAAATTCGCCAACTCACACCATCTACTGCTAGGTGATGAATAATAACTAGTAACCGTGCATCTTCATCACCCAAGTTAAACATCACCACTTGCATTATCGGTCCTATTGACAGATTTAAAGAAGCTTGATATTCTGTGGCGATTTTTGATAAGGCTTGTGGTTGTGAGAGTCTGGGTGTTGATGATAAATCTACTACGGTAAATGGTACGCTATCATCTAACCCTTGGTTTATTTGTTTTTGCTCAGCTTCTTGTGATGTGAATCGTAAACGCAGAGCATCGTGATGCTCTAGTAATTTTTTCACGGCTGTTTCGATGAATTCACTTTGCACATCATTGGAAATCTGCAATAAAACTGATTGGTTATAATGGTGTGCCTCTTGCCTATTTTGTGCTTTGAACTTGTGTTGAATCGGTGTGAGGGGTGCGACTCCAGTCACTATACCTTGCTGACACTCAGCGCTCACTGTTGTATTGGCAACCCTGGCTAATTCGGCGATAGTTTGATAAAGGAATATTTGTTTGGGTGTGATTTGTATTCCTGAGTTTTTGGCACGAGAAACTACTTGAATGCTTAAGATCGAATCACCACCGATTTCAAAGAAGTTATCGTTGATGCTCACCTTTTCTTTGAGCAGTAGTTTTTGCCAAATTTTGGTGAAGATTTCTTCTATGGCTGTACGTGGTGCTACGTATTCATGTTCTCGCGTGATTTCTCCATCAGGTGCTGGTAGTGCAAGGCGGTCTATTTTGCCGTTGGGTGTTAACGGTAGGGTGTCTAACATGACAAAGGCACTGGGCACCATGTATTCTGGTAGCTTTGAAAAGAGCAATTCACGCAGTTGGTTGGTGGTGAGTGATTCATCCCTAGAAACTACATAGGCAACTAAGCGTTTGTGACCTGAAATATCCTCTGTTGCAATGACTACAGCTTGTTGGATATGGGGATGGGTGTTGAGGACGGCTTCGATTTCTCCAAGTTCGATGCGAAAGCCGCGAATCTTCACTTGATTATCGATGCGACCGAGGTATTCAATATTACTATCAGTTAAGTAGCGAGCTAAATCCCCTGTTTTATAAAGGCGTTTTGATTTGGAATTTGAGAAAGGATTTGAGATAAATTTTTCTATTGTGAGTTCTGGGCGATTGAGGTAGCCTCTAGCTAAGCCATCACCTCCGATATAAAGTTCTCCCGGAACACCGATGGGTACTGGTTGGAGGTATTTGTCTAGGATGTAGATTTGGGTGTTATTTATGGGGCGACCAATGGGGACTATCTGTACATTTTGTTGGGGAAGACAAGGCCAAAAAGTGACATCAATTGCTGCTTCTGTTGGTCCATAGAGATTGTGCAATTCACATTCGAGTTTAGAGAAAAAGCGTTGAGTAAGTTCAAAGGGTAGTGCTTCTCCACTACAAAAAACTCGCTTCAAGCTACTGCAATTTTCCAAGTTGGGTTCAGTGAGAAAAACTTGAAGCATGGATGGGACAAAATGTATTGTCGTAATTTGTTGAGTAGAAATTAAGTTAACTAAATAAGTACTATCCTTATGTCCTTCTGGTTGAGCGACGACAATTCTCGCTCCAGTTAGTAACGGCCAGAAAAACTCCCATACTGACACATCAAAACTGAAGGGCGTTTTTTGTACTACGCGATCACTACTGGTTAATTGATAAGATTGTTGCATCCACAGCAAACGATTGTAAATTCCCTGATGGGTATTCATTACCCCCTTGGGTTGACCTGTAGAACCTGAGGTATAAATGACATAAGCCAAATTATCCGAATTCAGCCCAGCATTCAGATTATCCCCACACTGTTGCTCTATAGTCCCCCAATCTGTATCCAAACAAACCACCTGTGTAGTATGTGATGGCAAAGATGACAACAACCGTTGTTGAGTCAACAACACCTCCACACCCGAATCCGCCAACATATAACTCAGCCGTTCAAGAGGATAATTGGGGTCAAGGGGCACATAAGCACCACCAGCCTTAAGTATCCCCAATAATCCCACCACCATCTCCACAGAACGTTCCACACAAATACCCACCAGCACTTCTGGTCCCACACCTAGGGTTTGTAGGTGATGTGCCAGCTGATTCGCTCTAGTATTTAATTGAAGGTAGGTCAACTGCTGGTTCTCAAACACCACCGCAACAGCTTGTGGTGGTGTTTGAGAACCTGCTGTTCAAACAATTGATGAATACATTTATCCGTAGGATATTCACTCTTGGTATCATTCCACTCCACTAACAACTGATGGCGTTCCACTTCACTCAACAAAGGTAATTCACCTACTGCAAGTTGCGGATTTTCCACAATTGCCGACAACAAGTTCTGGAAATGACCGGCCATGCGCTCAATCGTCTCGCCATCAAACAAGTCTGTGTTGTACTCCCATTCACCCACCAACCCAAGGGAAGTTTCGGTCATTGATAAGGTAAGATTAAACTTAGCAATTGTCCTTTCTGAATTTAACTGAGTCAAAGTTACACCTGGTAGTTTAACCTCACCCATGGGTGCATTTTGTAATATAAACATCACTTGGAATAAGGGAGAGTAAGCTAAAGAACGTTGTGGTTGCAATGCTTCGACTACTTGTTCAAAAGGCACATCCTGATGTTCATAGGCTTTGAGTGTAGTTTCCCTCACTTGCCCTAGTAAGTTTTCAAAACTCGGATTAGCTTCAAAACTGGTTCTTAACACCAAGGTATTCACAAAAAAGCCTATCAGGGACTCTATTTCACTGCGGTTGCGATTGGCGATCGGCGTACCCACCAAAATATCTGTCTGACCACTATAGCGATATAATAAGGTACTAAACGCCGCTAACAGGGTCATAAATAACGTAGTTCCCGATCCAGCAGACAGGCTTTGCAATTTTTGGGTCAAATCAGTATTTAACGTAAAACTTTGAGTCCTACCCTGGTAAGTTTGCACAACAGGACGTGGGCAATCTGTAGGTAATTGTAATAAATAGGATGCATCATGCAATTGAGTTTGCCAATAGTTGAGTTGAGTTTCTAGCACTGACCCACTCAACCATTGTCTTTGCCAAACTGCAAAGTCTGTATACTGAATTGGTAATTCTGGTAAGGGGGATGGAACTCCGGCATAAAAAGCTGCATATAAAGCAGATAGTTCTGAGATGAATATCCCTATTGACCAACCATCAGAAACAATGTGGTGCATTGTTAACAATAACACATACTCTGTCGCTGATAGCTGCAACACATTACACCTGATTAATGGTGCGATTTCTAAGTTAAAGGGGGTAATTGCTTCTAAGTTTGCAAGTTGCTGGACAGTTTCACGTTCTGTTGCTTCATGAAGCTGTAAGTCCACCACCCTGATATTCATGGTGGCTTGTGGGTGAATCACTTGTCTTGGTGTGCCATTCACAGTTGGAAAGCTCGTGCGTAGTATTTCGTGACGGCGTGCTATTTCTGATAATGCTTGTTGTAAGGCGTTAAGATCTAAGCTACCAGTGATGCGAACTACTGCTGGCATGTTGTAAGTGGCACTTGAAGAGTCAAGTTGGTTGAGAAACCACAGTCTTTCTTGTGCCCAAGATAGCGGTAATGGCTCATCATTTCGGGGAGTTCGGGGAATGAGTTGAAGGTGAGAATCTTCTAAAAACTTGATGATTTCAGCTTTGCGATCGCTCAGTTGGGCGCGTATTTCCAGTGTTAATATTCCTTGGGGAGCGTTACAACGCAAGCTAGTTCCTTCCACCCATAATTTAATATCTAAAGC
>JAQYWP010000329.1 GCA_029379285.1 Rhizonema sp. PD38 | reverse complement strand
TTTGTATACACCGTATCATTCTTACTTAAGATTACAACTTTAAGGAAAGTAATCAGTGCATGAAAAAACTCTAGATCCGTGTAGATAGGAACTAGGGCAGAAATTAATCTAATGTTAAGGAAAAAGAGGATTACTCTTTCATCTACGAAAATACGTGTGTTGGGTTGAGGAACCTCACCCAACATTTACAGGCATTTGTTGGGTTTCCCGACGGTAAGCCCAACTGACAAAAATTATTATCCGAGCAGTATTGGGACTACTTCTAGCATATGTCTCTATTAAATTGATAATTGCTTTATAATAGCATTCTGTTACATGCCACTCACTCACCGCCCCTTTGTGAAAAAATTAGCTCTCTAGCATGGTCGTATACTTTCATGATTGAATAGAAGAAAAAATCTGTACTTATAAACACATTCTAGTAAAAAAAAAGACAGAAATCAAAAGTTTTTTTAGCAATTATTTTGGCGACATGTATGTTATGCTTACGTTATGGAGGAATACAAAAGCAGTAAATAAGCAGAAAGTGAATTTGATTTGTTACAAAAAAATCAAGCAACTAGTTCAGTAATAAGTATGCATTATTAGGGAAGTATTAACCGATCTTTTATATAGGCAAATGTTAGAGTTCGTCTATTCTCCGACTGCTTATAGCTGTAGGAGAATACACGTATCATAAGTTTTATGAGAGATACAGGCTCATGAAGATAGATACAAATGTATGCAACAACGTGAAGTCAATCAGAACTCGCTTGGGCATGAGTCAGCAAGAGTTGGCTAGTCTAGCTGGTGTCACTCGTCAAGCTATTAGTAGTGTTGAATCAGGACAATGTTCTCCTTCTGTTGCTATGAGTCTGCGTTTAGCCAAGGCGCTTGGCTGCCAAGTTGAGGAGTTATTTTGGATAGAGGATAATTTACTTGAAGTAGAGGCAGTTCTAACCCAATCAGTCCCGAGCGGGGAGAAAATGCCAGTTAGCGTAGCACGGGTTGGGGATAGGTTAATCGCTTATCCCCTAGTCGGGAACGATGCCTTTCGCATCGAAATTATTCCGGTTGATGGTTCGGCAGTTGCGACGGCAAGGCAGTCAAATCTTGCTAGTTTTCCTGACGAGGAACAGTCAAATTTGAATGGTAAAGCACAGATCCAGGCTAATACCAATAAAGTCCAAGTCCGACTTTTCGACGATCTCAGCAAAATTCATAACACAGTTGTCATTGCTGGTTGTACGCCTGTGATGTCCTTCTTAGCAAAAGCGACTGAACGTTGGCATCCGCAACTACGAGTTCTTTATCAATATGCCAACAGCATGACAGCATTGAGTCGTTTATGCCAAGGTCAAGTTCACATTGCAGGGATGCACTTGTACGCTCCGCAAACTGGGGAATATAACGTTCCTTTCGTAAGGGAAGCTTTAATAGGTAAGGGTTGCGTCTTGATCACACTCGGGTTTTGGGAAGAAGGACTCTTAGTTCAACGGGGAAACCCAATGGGAATCAAAACAGTCGCCGATTTGGTGAAGCAAAAAGCAACTATTGTTAACCGTGAACCAGGTTCCGCTTGTCATATGCTTTTGAAAGGCAAATTGGAAGAACAAGGAATACCGTTACACGTTGTTAAAGGATTTGACAATATCGTCTACAATCATCAAAGTGTAGCTTTATCTGTAGTCTCAGGAATTGCTGATGCAGGTGTCAGTACAGCTTCTGTAGCCTCTACTTTTGGGTTAGAATTTGTCTCCTTGCATCAAGCGCGATATGACTTAGTGATTCTCAAGGAATACTTGGAAGAATCACCAGTCAAGCAGTTTCTCAGTATCTTAGGACATCGGCTAGTTCAATCACAAATAGAGATTCTTGGTGGCTACGACATCAGCAATATTGGCGAAGTTGTCGCCACTATTTAGAGAATAGTAATTCACAAAAAGAACGGATATCGTATGCGTTCTCAGATATCATCTGCTCGTTTTTCTTCTCCAGGGTTATAAAAGTGTGTGAGGTTTGATAATGAAAAGAAGGATTTTTAGTGCCTGTTTAGCTTGTTTCTTAGCGATTTTTAGCGCTGAAGCTAGTCATATACTGATTTGGCAACAACCAGCTTCTGCACAGTCCCCAAAAAATCCAACTGTGATTGTAGCAATGACAACCAGTATTGAGGACAGCGGTTTGTTGGATGACTTAGTTCCAGCAATTGAAAATAAAACAGGATATAAGCTGAAAAAGGTTTCGGTTGGTACTGGACAGGCTTTGGCTCTAGCTGAAAAAGGCGAAGTTGACGCGCTATTCGTTAATTCACCGAAAGCCGAACGAAAAGTTTTGCAAGAAGGTGCGGTTATCAATCGGCACTTGGTAATGCATAATGATTTTGTGATTGTCGGACCTGATGCTGATAAAGCAAAGATCCGGGGACAAAAGAATGCTGTGGAAGCATTTTCTATGATTGCCAAAAGCCAAGCGTTATTTATATCGCGAGGCGATGACTCTGGCACTAATAAGCTGGAGAAAGATTTATGGAAACAAGCAAATATTTCACCGACTGGCAATTGGTACCAGCAAACAGGTGCGGGAATGGGACAAACTTTGCAAGTCGCTAATCAAAAACTGGGATATACCTTAGCGGATCGGGCAACATATATATATCAAAAGAAAAACCTGTCTTTGCCAATACTGGTGGAAGGAGACAAGAAACTATTGAACCTCTACCACGTCATGCAGGTAAATCCACAGAAATTCTCCAAGGTGAACACTGCAGGATCTCAAGCGTTTATTAATTATGTCTTATCCCCTGAAGGACAGGCGCTAATTGCAGCTCACGGAAAACAACAGTTTGGACAAGCGCTGTTTTACGTTGATGGCGGTAAAACGGAAAAAGATTACGGTGTTTAACCTGTTGTGTGCCAGAAAAATTGCTAAGTAGTCATGCAAAATTAAATATACAATGTCATTGCGGGAGCAAAGCAGAATGACGCAATTGCGGGAGTTTGGGATTGCTTCACTTCGTACCTTTCGGGTGACGCTCGTTCGCCCTTGGCGTCTCTCTTTGGGAGAAGACTCGAAGATCGCTAACGCTCCTATGCCTGCGGAGGGAAACCCTCAAAGCAGCGCTGCTCACCGCTCCGCTTCTACGCAATCACGTAAACATTTTTGCATAAGTATTTATCAGTTTGTGGTGCATTTACAGTGATTCAATCAATCTCACGTTTAGATAGATTTATAACAGCAGATTCGTGAATACAATCCTTGAAGGAGCTATAAAAGCTTTTGAGCTATTGACTACAGGCAATAACGATGTTTTCCAAGTGATGACGATGACATTGTTTGTCTCTTTTGCAGCCACAGCTATTAGCGTTTTATTAGGACTACCATTAGGACTATGGCTAGCTTTAGTGGATTTCCCCGGTAAGCAGATTCTGACGAGTTTGATCAACTTTGGCATGGGATTACCGCCCGTCGTCATCGGTTTATTCGTCAGTCTGTTTTTCTGGCGCTCTGGTCCCTTGGGAAACTTTGACTTGATGTACACGCCTACAGCTATGATCGTAGCCGAAGCAATTATTGCTTTTCCTATTGTCGCCGGCTTAAGTTTTGCAGCAATCATCAGTATTAATCCGAAACTCAGCTGGCGACTGCTATCAATGGGGGCGACACAGTGGCAAGTTAACTGGTTGCTGATTAAGGAAGCACGGTTAGGATTAATGGCTGCAGTCATAGCTGGTTTTGGTCGCGTCATCTCCGAAGTTGGTGCATCTATGATGGTGGGTGGGAATATTAAGGGGCAGACAAGAGTTCTCACCACAGCGATCGTCTTGGAAGTAGAGAAAGGAAATTACGATGTTGCTATAGCGATCGCATACATTCTGCTCATCATCACCTACACAATTATCGTATTGCTGACTATCCTACAGCATGACAGGAAAATCCTATGAGTATAAACGATTATGTCTTAAAGATGCAGCAGGTGAGCGTCGATAGTAAAAGACGTAAAAATATTCTATCCATTGAAAATTTTGCAGTTCGTCCTGGAGAACTTGTCGCTGTGCTTGGTCCCAATGGCTCTGGTAAAAGCACCCTATTAAAGACAATCAATCTGTTACAGCCTTACCGTGGTGAAATCCAATTGTTTGGACAGGATGTTCGCAATGCCAATAAAACGTTGTTGCGTCGTCGTTCTGCGCTGGTATTTCAGGAAACATTATTACTGGATGAAACTGTTTTTCATAATGTTGCTAGAGTCTTAAAGTTTCGAGGAACACCAGCACACAAAATAAAGCAAAGGGTACATAGTGCACTCGCCACTTTTGGCTGTGAACACCTCACAAATCGTTCAGCTCGCTCCCTATCTGGTGGTGAAGCAAAGCGGGTTTGTATAGCCTGCGGGTTAGTCGCTGATTCAGAATTGCTGCTTTTGGATGAGCCTTCTGCTTCTTTAGATGTAGGAATACGTGCTGAGATCATCGATAAAATTAGAGAATGGGCTGAAGCTAGAGGATCGGCAGTCATATTAGTCAGTCACAACTTTACCGACATTCTGCATTTTGCTGAAAGAGCAATAGCGCTGTCTGATGGCTGTATTATACAGGATGATAAATTGGAAAATCTCATCCGCCAACCCGCTAACCAGCAGCTTGCAAAACTGGTAGGGATGGATAATATTATTCCCTGCCAGGTAGAAAGGAGTAGCCGTGGTTATTCGATCAAGCTCGCAAACAGTATAGAGTTTTTATATCCCGGTGAAGTGAAGACACCAGTAACTGCTTGTTGTTTGTCAGGCGACGCTTTCTATATTGAAGATGCAAATTATTCAGAGCAACACCAACCATGGTTAATCATTATTGAGGGGTTAGTGGAACGAGTTTTACATGGAATTGGAACTTATACTATTCGCGTTAAGGTGGGAGAACAAACTTTAATCGCTAGAGTACCTCGAAGTCACATGTCCGATAATGTCCATCGTCATAAACCCATCAAGCTAGCATTCAATCCGGAAGATGCACATTTTGTGTAGAATCCAAGATTTTTATCCAATCATACCATGTTTTTTTAATTATTCAGATCCACCCGGATTTGATATTAGGGATTGCTATAAGTTTAGTCATTTTCATTTAAATTACATTTTTTATCATGCTTAATTTTCAGTTCATTAGTACAAAACAATGCAAAAAGTCCCACATGATTGGGCTTTGATAGAAAAGCTGCTCTCACCAGAAACAAGTTTAGAACTAATTGCCAGTTTTTCTTACAAAAAATTTCGGGCGTTGCTAAATGGAGATTATGAATTTATATTTTCCCTAATGACTAAACAACGATTCTTTGCGACGGCAGTGACTATAATGGGAGCCAGTGCTGTTCAAGGGGGCGTCTGTGCTCTGTGAGAAGACGGAGAGCCAGTGGCATCTGGCGTGGGAAAACCCCAACGCCAGTCCCCTGGGCGCGGGAAACCCGCCTTATGCCCGAAGAACTCAGTAACGCGCTGCCTCGTCTTTGCGCCTATCCTACGGGAAGCAGAATCGCGCGTCCATGCGTGAGGCCCATTCATACCTATTTTGACTAAATAGTAGACATCATACAACACTCGTTTTCGATGTAGCCTGGATAAGCATGAGCGCCGCTTTTTTAGCCTGAGATGCGGTTAACCAACTTCCCTCCATCATCGCAACTACGATTGCACCTTGTACGAGTAGAAGCAGTTGTCGGGCTAACTGTTCCGGTGATGAAACTTCTGCGGATTGAGCCAGACTGAGAATGTAGCGGTAGATCGATTGTTGATGCTCTAACGCCAATCGATGTGCAGAGTGATCAGGATTGGCTAATTCAACTGTTGCATTAATAAATGCACAACCTCGGAAATCTGGTCCCTCAAACCATTCCCGTAAAGCATCAAAGATTGCAAGTAGTTGTGTAGATGGATTAGAGCTACGCTGCTCAATCGTGGTTTTCAACCATTCGCTCCATTGTTCCTCCTGTTGTCGTAGCCATGCTTCAATTAATGCATCTTTTGATTTAAAATGATTGTATAGCGACATCTTGGCAACACCAGATTCCGCTATAATTCTGTCAATGCCAACATTCCGAATTCCCTCCCGATAAAACAAGTCCGAAGCTGTACTCAGGATGCGATCATGGACAGATTTACGGGTTGTTTTCGATTTAGACATCTAGATCACATCCTTCAACCATGTCTATAAAATTCATCAGCATAGCTGACAGATGAACCGCCAAAATTGCTGAATGCTTACCTTTCAATCGCCTATGATTTGAGAAAAAGATGATTTGCCAAAACCCAGGGTTTGTCCCAAAGCTATTGATGAACTGCAAGCAGATCAAAGTTTCCCCAAAACTTCGGAACTGCTTGCGCTCTTTGTACTTCACAACACCTCCAGACAATTGTGGTACAAGACTATCAGTTCATCAAAAGATTGGTTAACTCATAGGATTTCGCTCCTTAACTACAGAAACTCAAACATTGAGAGGCAGTATTTTTCGGTTAAGAATTAATCCCCTTTAATTCCCCTTTTTAAAGCGATAAGTCGCACATAAGGAGAGTATCCCACTATCACAGCAAGGAGCTTGGGGTGGGGAATCCGCGAGGTTTAGACATCACTAACCGAAAAATATTGTATTGAGAGGTTACGATGAGGCAACGAATACAATGTCTATCGTTTCAAGCTCATCCAAAGACATCTTCATCTCTGAGTTACAAAATAACCTTTTTGGCTGCTTTGCTCCACTTTAATTAAGGTGATGCCCTGACCAAACACTGATAAAGTTGGGTTAACTTTTTCTTAGCAAGCGCTTGAAGACTTTTTGTAATTGCATGCTTTCGATCTCCCACATATCAAGAATATCATACATCTTGCAAATTTACTTGCGGTTCTCAATTAATTTGCTGATATCGATAATTCTTTCTCCTAGCAAGACTGCTGCCTATTTGTATCAATCTTAAAGTGAAAATGTACATATTAATACAAAACTGGTATAAGTCTACTTACAATCAATCAAAAACTAAGCGATTATCAGATCATAATTATATTTTTTCTGCTTTTATGTCGGGTTTTACAAGTCTAATCTGCTCAAAAAAGCGAGATATGGAAGGTAAAATCGCAAGAATTCCTGCTAGAACAACTAAGAATGCAGAAATACCAAAAATTTGGTCACGAGGAATTTCGAGTACACCGCGTAAAATGACCTCTCTCAAAGCAGAAACGATTGTAATTTCCACTGCTGCTCCTACGGATGTTCGCTGTTCTTGCAAATAATCAATTAATAGGCGAAATAACTCTACTAGAATTAAAATGAACAGAATATCAGATGTTACTTGCCGTAGATCTAATGGATGTAAGAAAGAGAAGAACATATCTCCTAATCGTATAAGCATCACACAGAATAAACCAACACAGAGAGAGATGACAATAAAGTTTTGAAACATCTCCAGGTTACGTACAATTTTAGTTCGTTGTAACTGATTGTTGAACTCTGTAATCAGTTGTTTTAACATACTGTCTCCGAATAATATAGATTCATCCATTTACAGAATAAGTATTTCACAAAAACCAGGGCTTTAAGAGTAGTATGCAACACCATATAACAGCCTGTGCATCAGTTGTGAAATCCTATCTCTCTTTCCTTCCTTGGTATTCTTAGCTCAGGAGCGGTAGTCACAGGCTTGCCTTTGCGTGTCTCTATTCAAAAAAGAATTTTCACAACTCATTTATAAACGCTATAGCAATCCTATTTGAGTTGTGAACAGTTCGTTTGGGCTGTTGACTGTTAACGGTCAATAGTCAACAGTCTTAACTCAATATTCACAAATCATTGAGAACTGCTATATATACATTTCAAACTTTATAGAATGTTCACTAAGTAGTTCAACCCCTTTGGGTTTGTCAAAAATCACGCATTCACACATTAAGAACCCCATGCATAAGTAGATAAATACAAAAAAACTAAACTATATGAATTTATATAAAAGCTCGTAGTTGCACTTTAGTACTAATATCTAGAGCGCTAAAGCGCAACTACGAACCTTTATTTATGCCGCTCTAATTAAGGACGTCGTCTTTCTTGTACTACGTGTCTGTATTCTTACATTTTTTCCATCCATAAATGAATAGGCTAGGCTTTTATCGTTTACTTTTGAATGCATGAATTTGAGATAAGCAGGTGGTTAGCCTATTCGTAAATTGTATAACAATAGCTAAATGCTTACCATCGAATAGTTTATCAACTTCTCTAAGCTATAACAGTTAATTTTAGGACAAAGTTGATAGATAACTATCCATAATTAGAAATAAGTTAGTATAATAACTATTTTTT
>JAQYWP010000328.1 GCA_029379285.1 Rhizonema sp. PD38 | reverse complement strand
ACCCGAATATTATTCAGCATAGCATCTGATGGTGGAAGAAATCCGACAATCGCCGCACGGAATTCTGTTTTGAGCATGGCAAAGATTTGAGGTTGTTCCTCTCGCAAATCCTGTAAGGACAAACCCAATGCCACTGCCCGATGTACTGAGTCTATGGGCATTGTCGTCGCATTATATACGACCGCATAAATTCGATTGCCTGACTCTTCATCCACAGAACAAACCCAACTGCCAAACGGAGGCATTGGCGGAAAACTTAAGTCTTCCGGTTCCAAACATTGGGCTAAAAATTCACAACTCGTGGTTTCAATCACCTCCGCAATGTGCTTGGGGTGGCGATTGCGACTGGAAAACTGTGGTAGTGGGAGACGCATAGTAGGGGCGGGTTTAATTTAGTAACTTGTGAGTAAAAAAGAACAATCCAGGGAAACCAGCCCATACAGTGGTTAGTTGGATAACTAATCATCAACCACTAACCAACAAATCTATTTTCCTTTTTTCCGTCCTGCGGTGGTTTCTACCACTTCTAATTCTGACAGGCGAAAGGTGACTAATTTATCCCAGTTCCCACCTTCAAACAGAACGGCTACCTTACCATCACTCACTCGTTGTACGAGTCCTTCATAGCGATAATAAGTATCTGTAGGATTCTTGATGCGAACAGTTGCTCCAGGTAGAATCATGGGTTTTGGCTTTTAGAGTTCCTATTTATAGCTTAATACAGAAGTCCTATGCGCGGTTGTAAACACCACACTTTTTATTAGGCGAATGCTGAAAACCCTATAGCTCTAGCCTGCCGATGAAATCTGGACAAAATTTCCAAAAGCTGCAAAGCTTGCTCATTCGGGGAATTAATTCCTTCTAATGTTTGAGCTTTACCTTTAATGACACTACCTGCGGACTGCGGGAAAGTTATGCCTTGGAAGTTATCGTTGCCAAAGTGCAAGGAGTACCCTCACCCGCCTATGAGGTAGCTAGTATTCAATTAGATCTATTTGATGCTTTTGAGTACCAGTCGCTCGACAGTCGGATACCAAAGAGATACGGCTAAAACTCTTCGGAACCCCCTTTGCCTTTAGGCATGGGGAGATGTCAAAATACTTCAGCAATATGAACCTGCATAGACTCTTTCAACAGAGTTTTCTGGATGAGATCAACTATAAGTAAACTCAAAAACGGTACATTAGAGAAAAGTATTTTTATTAAAAGCTCGCCCCGTGGCAAAAATTACCCTTGAAGTTCCAGACGAACTAAGAGATCAATTAGTAGAGATAGGCGATCGCTTGCCAGAGCTCCTTGCACTCAGTCTGCAGCAACCGCCACTTCCCGCTCGTATATATCAATATATTCTCGCTTTTGTTGCAAGCCAACCCACTCTAGAACAAATTCTCGCCTTCCGTCCCACAAGGGAAATGCAGACTAGATTGCAAACCTTATTGGTACGCAGCAAAGCTGGAGAGCTTACTCCTCAAGAACAACGAGAACTTGATGAATATGAGCGCATCGAACATCTGATTGTGATGCTCAAGGCAGGTAGTCTGCCTCATGTCAACCCTATGACATGAGTAGTACTTATATTCCGGCGGGACTGCGTCGTCTAGTTGAAGAACGCGCAAACCATAAATGCGAGTATTGCTTACTTCCTAAAAATATTTCCTTTTTTCCCTACGAAATTGACCATGTAATCGCAGAAAAACATGGAGGTAAAACGGATGCAGATAATCTAGCATTTACTTGTTGGCGTTGTAATCGTCATAAAGGAACGGATCTTGGTTCATTTGACCCTGAAACTGGAGAGTTTAGTTTTCTGTTTCACCCCCGTAAAGAGCTATGGTCAGAACATTTTGTTTGTGACAATGCCACAATTTTAGGGTTAACACCTTCAGGACGAACAACTGTGATCTTGCTCCAATTTAATAGCAATGAGCGGTTAGCAGAACGTCAGCGATTAAGCGATGTTTACTAAAGATTACCTATAGTAAACTACGTGCGCTCTCAAATTTATTCTCTTACTGACTCATCTGAAATCCGCTATACAAAGGGTACCGAAGGGAGTAAACCCTTGCCAATTACTGATAGTGCAAAATCCCACCATCAAATTTGGTGGGATTTTGTAAAATTAAGCACCTTATACTAGTTCTATGTGAAGTTGTACAACTTCATATCGCCCCAACCCCCTTAAAAAGGGGGGCTAAGAGGGATTATTTAGCGCAACTTCATAAAGAAATGGTATTACCTTAGAATTAGTAGGAACTTTAGCCAAGATTAGCGAGTAACAACTCTCGTTTCTCTGATTTTTGGACTCTTACCTGACCATCATCGTCAACATCCACGATAGCTGTATCGCCTTCTGTAACTTGACCAGAAAGCAAAGCTTCAGCTAGAGAATCTTCTAGGAGACGCATAATTGCCCGACGTAATGGTCTCGCACCGTAGCTGGGACTGTAGCCTTCTTGCGCCACAAGGTCTTTGAAACGGTCGGTGACTTCTAAGGTAATACCTTTTTCGGTCAAGCGGACAGAAACTTCGCGGAGCATGATCTCAGCAATTTGCTTGATTTCATCTTTCTTCAACTGAGTAAAGACGATCATGTCGTCAAGACGGTTGAGAAACTCCGGACGGAAGTGAGCTTTTAGTTCCTCATTCACAAGACTGCGGATACGGTTGTAAGTAGCCTCCGCTTCGTCTTCGTTAAACTGGAAGCCCAAACCACTACCACCCTTCTCAATCACCTTAGAACCGATGTTGGAAGTCAAAATGATCAGCGTATTCTTAAAGTCTACTGTCCGACCTTTGGCCTCAGTGAGGCGACCGTCGTCTAGAAGTTGCAGCAGCATATTAAAGACATCGGGGTGCGCTTTTTCGATTTCGTCGAATAGCACGACTGTATAAGGTTTGCGCCGCACGGCTTCGGTCAGTTGTCCGCCTTCGTCGTATCCTACGTAACCTGGAGGTGAACCGATGAGTTTGGAAACGGTGTGGCGTTCCATGTATTCGGACATATCAAGGCGAATCATTGCTTCTTCCGAGCCAAAGAAGTAGGAAGCCAATGCTTTTGCTAATTCTGTTTTACCAACTCCGGTAGGACCAGAGAAAATAAAGCTAGCGATCGGACGATCTGGATTTTTTAATCCAACTCGAGCACGACGAATCGCACGAGAAACAGCGGTGACTGCTTGCTCTTGACCGATGAGACGCTGATGGAGAGTGTCTTCTAGATGCAGTAGTAACTCAGATTCAGATTCTGTCAACTTGTTGACTGGTACGCCAGTCCAAGAAGCAACGATTTGAGCAATGTCTTCTTCATCAACAATGGATTTATTGGCTTGAACGTTTTGTGATTCTGCTTGAATTTGTTGTTGAAGTTCGATCTCGCGATCACGCAGTTGTCCTGCTGAGTCAAAATTCTGCGCTCTCACTGCTTCTTCTTTGTTTTTAGTGACTTGTGCCAGTTCGCGCTTCAGTTCTCGATTGGTGGAATTCATGGAATTGCGCAAACGAACACGAGAACCAGCTTCATCAATCAAGTCAATTGCCTTATCAGGTAAGAAGCGATCGCTAATATATCGATCTGACAAATTTGCTGCCGCGACGAGTGCTGCATCTAAGATTTCAACTTTGTGATGCTGCTCGTAAGCTGATCGCAATCCTTGGAGAATTTGGATGGTTTCTTCTATTGAAGGTTCTCCGACCATGATTGGTTGGAAACGACGCTCCAGCGCTGCATCTCGTTCGATGTGCTGACGATACTCATCCAAGGTGGTTGCTCCTATGCACTGCAGTTCACCTTTTGCCAATGCTGGCTTGAGGATGTTGGCTGCATCTAGACCACCTTCTGTACCACCTGCACCTACCAAAGTATGAATTTCATCTATCACTAGGATGATGTTGCCGACTGAGCGAACTTCATCCATAATTTTCTTAAGGCGTTCTTCAAAATCGCCGCGAAAGCGAGTTCCAGCCACCAACAATCCCATGTCGAGGCTAATAACTTGCTTATCTTGTAGAATGTCGGGAATATCTTGGTTTGCAATGCGTTGAGCAAGACCTTCAGCGATCGCCGTTTTTCCAACTCCTGGTTCACCAATCAACACAGGGTTATTTTTCGTCCGGCGACCTAGAATCTGAACGGCACGCTCAATTTCTTTCTCGCGGCCAACGACAGGGTCGATTTTACCTTCTGCCGCTAACTTAGTAAGATTTCTGCCAAATTCTTCTACAGCTAAAGTCTGACCGCGTCGTTGAGTACCACGACTGCCACTACTAACAGAGGCGACTTCACCTAATTGCCGAATGACTGTAGTTCTGACTTGCGAGAGATCCAACCCTAAATTTTGTAAAACTTTGGCAGCAACACCTTCACCTGCTTCGGTTAACCCCAAAAGTAAGTGTTCTGTGCCAATGTAATTTTGTCCTAGAGTGCGAGCTTCTTTAAACGATTGCTCAAATAAACTTTTTACTTTAGGAGTAAAGGGAATTTCTGGCGGTACAAAGCCAGAACCCCGACCAATAATTCTTTCTACTTCGCGACGTGCATCTTTGAGGGTAACGCCCAATTCGGTCAGCACTTTGGCAGCAACCCCAGATCCTTCTCCAATTAAACCTAAAAGAATTTGCTCTGTTCCTACAAAGTTGTGTCCCAGGCGACGTGCTTCTTCCTGGGCTAGCATAACTACTTTAATGGCTTCAGAAGTAAAATGTTCAAACATAAGTGGGTTCTTGCTCCCTTGCTGATCGGTTGGGATGAAACAATTTTCACCCTCACCTGAACTTTTATGTACTTTCTTAAAATTAATGTATCTTTATTTAAATTGTTGTGGCAGTAGGGAGAGCCGTAAGATTTTAGGTGTGGTAGCCGTCTTGAGGAATAAAGGACGATAATAGAGTAATAGACAGACTATTGCGGAAGAAGGAATTTTGAATTCGTAGTTACCAAGTAAGCAGCATTTTAATTGCTTTCAGCGCCCGACGTAGCATTCACAATTTCCTCATTTCCCGTCTCATTAGGGTGTAGGGGTTCACTACAAATAAATTCGGCAGATTGTCATCGTAAAGTCGATAGCTTGGTCAACGTCTTCAGTCACTCATTACATCTATTCCCAAAGTATTTCTACCTAAAAATTCTTTTGTTTGTCTTTAACACCCCGCTTACCTTAAATTGGCTCTACTTTATCAATCTCTTATCTACAATACATTATGACAGAAGCATCAGGAAATAAAGACCAACAACATCCCCAGTATAGTCGCGATCGCGCCCTTATAGATAGTTTACTTGCTCAAGAAGCGACTGACTATAACTTAGTAGAACTTGCTAGATTGCGAATTCGTTATCTAGGTTTTCCTGGTGCAAGAGATATTCAACTTGATTTAGATAAAGCTTTACAAAATTGGGGTCTTACTGAAGCGGAACTTTATATAAAAACCTGTCAGCTTCATGCTAATGGAGGAATTTACAAAAGTCGTGGGAAAAAAGAAGAGGAGGATTGGAATTAACTTTTTTTGATGGATGTCATACCACTTTGGATTTTGGTGTAAAAAAAGAATCAAAAATATCCCCGGATTACACAATGCGGTCAAAAAAAGACATGGCGTTTTGTTGACTGACACTGCTTGACAATTATTAACAAGAGAATCGCAGAAGAAGAATACAAGTATTAATGAGTTAATTAAGAAATTGGCTAAGAGTTTTGACGGCGGTTAAAACCGCCCGAGCTGTGCTTCCTCCTAGCTGTGGAATTGACGAGGAGGAAGCACTCCCGTACTATATCAGGTGGATAGGAGAAGTATTTTCTTGCAAGTTTAATGAAGAGCGATTCTGAAACACTGCTCAATTCTGAAGAACCAAGCTTTTCACATATTCCCGTCTTGAGTCGGGAGGTTATTGAAGGTTTGGCAGTGCATTCTGGTGGTCATTATTTAGATGCGACAGTAGGTGGCGGTGGTCACAGTCGTTTAATTTTGGAGGCGGCACCGGATGTGCGAGTCACGGCAATCGATCAAGATGAGCAAGCTCTTTTAGCAGCACAAAAGCAACTGGGTGAGTATGGAACAGTAGAATTTATCCTGAGCAACTTTGCTGTCTACAAATTTCCTCCAGAGACGTTCGATGGTATAATTGCTGATTTGGGAGTGAGTTCTTACCATCTTGATACTCCAGAACGGGGTTTTAGTTTTCGCCACAAAGCTAATTTGGATATGCGGATGGATCGACGACAGTCCCTGACAGCAGCAGATGTGATTAATCATTGGGACGAAGCGGAATTAGCGAATATTTTTTTCCAATATGGTGAAGAACGACTATCGCGGCGAATTGCCAGACGTATTGTCGAACAACGTCCTTTTCAGACAACTGTAGAGTTAGCAGAGGCGATCGCTTCAAGTGTTCCTCGCAAATATCGTTACGGCAGAATTCATCCTGCCACCCGTGTTTTTCAAGCCTTGCGAATTGCAGTCAATGATGAGTTAAAATCTCTGGAAACTTTCCTTACTAAAGCACCGCACTCCCTTGTCCCAGGTGGCAGAATTGTGGTTATCAGTTTTCACAGTCTTGAAGACCGCTTGGTAAAGAATGCTTTTCGAGATTCGACGTTGTTACAAGTTTTAACTAAGAAGGTTATTACAGCACAAGAAGACGAAAATGTCAATAATCCGCGCTCTCGTTCTGCAAAGTTGCGGATAGCGCAGAGGAAGGAGATGGGAGAGGCTTGAGTCAAGACTCAAGCGTCTGTTGTTTTGAGCTTTGACTGACTTGGATGGGTAACTTTAGATAAAAGGTTGAACCTTCACCCAGTTTGCTTTCAACGGTGATGGTTCCGTTCATCAACTTCACTAACTTGTCTGCGATCGCCAATCCCAAACCTGTGCCCCCATAACTACGTGCTTTTAACGAATTCAGTTGCCGAAATTCTTGGAAAATATCTTTTAATTCAGCCTCAGGCATGCCAATGCCCGTATCCCTAACAATGATCTCCACAAGGTCTTGATTGACTTGTTGTACTTTCACATATACGTTACCAGTGTCTGTAAATTTGATCGCATTGGAAAGCAAGTTAACCAAGACTTGTCTGAGGCGATCGCCATCGTTGACTACTTTGCAGTTTTGGATATCTGTGTGAACACTCAAGCTTAAGTTTTTCTCCTTGGCAAGAAAACGTAGTTCTTCTGTAGTTGTTGTGACTAAATCGACTAAGTCAAATTCTTGTAGTCTCAATTTCAACTTGTCTATCTCTAACTTAGAGAAGTCGAGTAGATCTTCGATCAGCATCATTAAGTTTTCGCCATTGCTGAAAATTTTTTTGACGATATTTCTTGACTCAGCGGTAATATGATCTTCATTGGGGCGTAACAAGAGTTGGCATAACCCCAAAATCACATTCATGGGGTTACGCACTTCGTGAGATACGATCGCCACAAATTTGGATTTTATCTTTGCTGCTTCTTGTAATTGGCAATTTTGCAGTTGAGTCAAGCGCTGTTTTTCTTCTGCTTGCTTACGAGCAGTGATATCCCGCAATTGCCAGCGATAGACAACAGGGTTACCTTGGAAGTCGCGTACTGTAAGTACACTTACATTCACGTCTAAGATACTCTTTGAGTTTATGTGCTGTAGGCGGAATTCCCACTCCTGCATTCGCTCCAACTTGTGAAGCCTTAATAGCTGGGAACGGAAAGCTTGACGTTCTTCGCTCGGAATAAAGTTACTCAGGGGTAGGGCTATCAGGAAATTTGATGGAATGTTAAGCAGAGTGGCTGCAGCGCAGTTGGCTTCGAGTATTTTACCGTAGATGTCTGTGACCAGATAGCCTTCTGGTGCAAACTCAAACAATTCTTGGTACCGCTGGCGTTCTGCTACTAATAATTTGTTGGCGAGCGCTAATTGTTCATTTTGTGCGTACAATTCTTCTTCGGCTACACGCAATTCTTCTAAAGCCACATTCATTTCTTCAAAAGCTTGTTTTAGGAAATCTTGTGGCTGCGAAGGGCATTCCCGAACACGATTCTGTAGCTTATTTGTACGCTGACATACCTGCTTTATTTGCTGAGCAAACTCGTCTAAATTCACTGCGTACATATTTTTTTCTTTCCTACTTTTTGCTCTTTTCCATTAAAGAATATTTGTTATCTTCAATGTCCAGATCTATTTAGCTGAATATTCTCAACATTTTACAATTCGTGTTTTCTATATTTTTCAACTGACCAATGTTAGCTCAAGCTAGTATAAAATTTGTTACTTTTATTAACTTTACACCATCACCTCAAATCTCATTTTAGAAGGATGAAAGCTATATTAATTCGAGTTCATGTGGCAAATAT
>JAQYWP010000327.1 GCA_029379285.1 Rhizonema sp. PD38 | reverse complement strand
ATAAATACGAGTCTGTAAACTTATTAAACGTTGCTGGAAAGTCGCTATTCTATCTCTAAAATACTTAACTATTTCTTCAATTTCTAATATATAAATAGCTGGATAGTATAAATTATTTTTATTTTTTTCTACATCATTGATTGCTTGTTCACACAAGTAAATAGTAGTAGGTTTGAAAGCAGCCCTGTATTGACGAATCGCCAGCATAACTTGCGTATCTTCGTTAATTTTTTGTTGTTCTTGGGCTTGAACGCTGACTTCTCTTTGCTTGCGCTCGGCAGAACGGAAGGCGTTTTGTAAAGTTTCAAGAAAATGAGGCGGGAGGTCTTCAAGCTGGCTAATTTGGTTAATAAATCTTTGAATATCTAGTTGATAATTACTACAACCATCTGCTGTTAAGAGTAACCCAGCTTGCTGACTTTTTTCTTCAACTAATGAGGCAATTTTCTCTTTGACAGTTTGTAGTGCTTGTGAGAAGCGATCGCTTTGTTGTGTTGTCGGTTGCACCGAAATGACATTCTGTCTAATCTCAATCACTGGCGGTAAGAGGCACAACTTGGGGTAGATTTGTAGCAGTGTGTCCATTTCCATTGTGCCATCAGACAGTTTTTCTATATCTTCAACTGGTTGAAACCAATCGTTAATTTTCTCAATCCCGGCACTAATCTGGTTTTTTTTCTTAGTTAATTCATCTGCTTCAGGATCTGCTTCATTTGACTCCAGAAATGCCTCCACCGCCGCTAGATATTGCTGCGCTTGGTCAAAGTTCATTGGTGAGGCAGGCAAAGTGGGCATTTCTGCTTTTTGACGACGAATCAGTTGCGCTTTGCCTTCAACAATCCACTGCTGAACAAAGCTAATGGGGCTTTGTAAAATATCTGTGTTTCCCCAGTCTTTGAGAGATTGAATTTTCACCAGCGCACCTACTTTCTTGGATGAAAGTGCCACTTTTCCTTTAAGAGAAACTTCTTTGCGGTGGTAAGCTAGCCATCCAGCCAGCAGAATCGTGAAATTATACTCACTGTATCCGTAGGGTGGTTCGTTGAGAACTTTCCAAATTTTTTCCAGGTGAATAGCTTTTTGCGGTTGTCCTTCTAAGTCTGCTAGTTGGGAGATTTTATCCCAAGCTGCGCGAATTTTTTCATGGATAGGTTCTTGAAGAGTGTATGTCTCAGACGTTTTCTTGAATAAACGCCATAACTGACAAAAAATCTGATCGATGACAGTAGTGAACGAATTGTCAGTAAACGTCTGTTGACTCAACGTGTCTGCTATTAAAATTTGTTTAGCAGTCCATCCGACAATTTTCTTACCTGTGGGGTGATCTCGTCGCATCTTCTCCACTTCATTCACCGGAGGGACGAAGGGATACAGTTCTTGCAAGAGGGCGCTGATGACTCGAGAAGGCTTGCTTTGTTCAGCAGGTGGAATTTTTTCCAGTACTGTACAGTGATAGGTACAGGATTTGAATAACCTCTCTAACTGGGTGTTGAGTTGATCTTCCCAGCGTTGGAGAAGTTGTTCGTAAGCAACTCCAAAGAGGCGTTTTTGAGAAGATTCTTGTTGTTTAAGAGTTTTAATTTTCAGTAAGACACGGCTTAAATTTCCAGTTTCCTCCCCTGGAATGGCAACGGCAATGTAATTTTTCATGGGGGAGTTGGACAAGCGATGGCTTATTGTAAGGCGAAACTCTTGTAAGTCTTCTTGAGTTTCTGCCAACACATATGCCAAAATTCCCTTTTCTTCTATGTCTCTCAGTATTTGGGTGCTATCGAGCGCCTTGATGAATCTATCAATACTATATATTTTGTACTCAAATTGCCAGTCTTCTCTAACCAATTTGTTGTCCTTGACAAACTTAGTGGCAGAAATAGTTAAATCACCCAGGTATTCTTTAATGTTTGACTGACAGTACGAGACAATATCGTTAACAGATGTTTGCACATCTTTGATTTTTTCTTCAATTTCTGCTTCAATGCCTGTGGGGTTAATTCCCTCAAAGAAGCGATAAAGCTTAGTTTCCGGTCGATAGTAAATAATGTCTCGCGTCTTTTCTAGTTTATCTAATACCGCCTGAACCTTGGATTTTGGCAATCCAGTTAGACTTTTCAGAATTTCTTGATGTTCTTCTCGGTCTGATTTGGTAAGTTTTTCGCCACTAGCATAAAATAAGAAAAGAGCTTTGAGGACAGCTAATTCATCCCCTGGGTCGTCAGCACCAGCAACGAGAGTCAAAGCTTTTTTGTAATGAGTATAAACTGACTCCTTGGAGAAGTTTTCAATAAAAGTATCGACGAGAGCAATAGGATATATGTAGTTAAGTTTTCCGGCTTTTTCTACTGGTTCATCTTGAATAAACTTTTTGACATAGCCCTTAATAAATTGAATGGCAGTTCTGTCTTGAGTGAAGTCAAGGTTGCACAGCAGGTATGCTGTCAGTGGATGAAGAGGGAAACAACCTTTGCAAAGGTGGCGATAAAACTCGTCTAAATTCCAACCCTTTTCTTTATAAATTTTAATTCTCTGCTCAAAAGCCGTCCTAGCTTCTGCAAGTAGGGTGTTGTTCCAGGTGTTATAAAATGCTTGCCAAGAAGGTTGATTTTCTTGTTGAATTATTAAGTTATCCAACACCAACTCTAAGCTAGAAACTGGGTTATCATAAGTTTTACCATCTTTAGGAGCAAGGCGACTGGCAATCTTCTCGTAACTTGGTATTGCATTGGCCGAGATACCTAACGCTTTACTGGGATGAAATTGGGCAAAACTCAATAAAGCAATTTTTCCTTTGTAGTTTTCGCAAACATTGGTGATATTTTGTAGTGCAGTTCCGCCTGCGCCTATCGAGTCAGATGCCCAAGATTGCAAGTAGTAGTTGAGTTCATCAAATAAAATTAGAATTCCCTGGAATTGAGCATTTTCTCCAGTACAGTAATTATGCAGCAGATCTTGAAGGATTGCTTCTATATCTACATCTGCAGAAAAATCTGGAGTAAATCCTGTAATTTCACGGGCCAGGTTTTTGACAGCAGGGATAACAGCAGGGTTATTTTCTCTCAGTTTGCGAATGAGAGAATTGAGGTCACCATCAGAGTAGCTTATGCTTTGCAGATAGTTCTGTGCTTTTGTTTTATCCTGTTCATTCAAACTTTCCAAGTAGCGCAGGGCTTCACTGCATGTACTTTGCGCCAAGGTGTTATAAATCCCAACTTCATCCAAGCTTTTAACGAGTACTTGCAAGAATTGCTTTTTAATGTTGTCTGCCGTTTCGCCACTCAGACAAATGACCAAGTGCTTGTGGCTTTGGTTTTGTTTATAGAGTTCTAATCCTTCTGCAATCGCCTCACCCTTACCAGAAGTGGCCATCTTCACCTGACGCAATATTCCTTGCACTTCGCGATCGTCAAAAGACTTTTTGAAAAAATTAGCGATTGCCACCGCAAAGTGAGACTTACCCTTACCATAATCCTGTATTATCAGATGAATACTCGCCTCATTGCGGCTATGATAGCTGCGTCGTAGCGCATCCAGAATGCCAACTGTCGATAACTCAGGCTTTTTCTGGTCGTAGTTAAAGATGAAACCCTCACATAGATTCAGATTCATCTCTTGGTTATCGATCATGCCAAAATTGACAGAATTGGCGACAATACCTTTCTCGTTAATTTCGACTAGTTGGTTAAGGAGCATAAAACTTAACTTTGACACTACCAAACGCGAACTATCTTGATGGAATCCGCTTAATTCGCTGTTCAGACCAAGTTTTGGGTGCGAGTTGGTGCGGAAGTAAGATCCACAATAGTCGTTCCAGTTTTCGCGTCTGTTCTAAGTTCTTCCAGAAGAGAGTAATGTGACTTCCAGAATGAACTTGGAGATAGGTGATGAGGCAATCCAAACCAGCTAGTAGAACAAGAGGTTTGTTTACCCGCGAACAGACAGACTTAATGGCAGCCAATTCCCGATCTAAATCGTGATGAAGAGCAAGAAACTTTTCATCCTGACTTATTCTTTGTAGCAAATTTTCTCTGTAGTTGACCAGATGGGCGTTATTGTGTAAGGCGACAAGGTTGATTTGAGCTTCGTTAGCCGTGTCCCAAAGTAGCAGATGAACTCGGTCATCAGGTCTAGCATCACGCAGCCAAACTCGACTAATCTCTGTCATATGCTTTTTCCAAAAGTGTCAGTGGTTCATCCCAACGTGGGATGACTTGGAAGGGAGACACTGTCCGTCGCTGTTCGATGATACCGTAAGCTTCCAATGTATTAAGTTGTTCTTGTAGCGCTTCTGCCTTCATTCCCAAAACGGAAGCCAACCCCATTTTCTGGTTCATCATGGATTCGGTCAGCACAGATCCAGAACCTTTAAAGTCACGTTCCCACAGTTTTGCTTGGAAATATCCGACTAAATAAGGGTTAGGCAAGCGAGTTTGTCCCGCCACATATTGGTCTTTTTCCTGAGTAATAAATTTGCAAGATGCTAAAGCTTGAGACTGCGTGTACGCTCTTAAGATATATTTCATTCTACCAGCAATTATTTTGTTTTCTTCTTCAAAAACTAAACTAGTTTGATAGAGCAATTCATCAAGGGTAAATATACTGTGCTGAGGTAAAAATATGTAAACAAAGTAAGTCCATGCACCCAAATTTGCTGGGTTATCTGGTGGTTCACGTAACCCTTGATCACCAAGACTCAAATAAAAGTGCATCAGCCAGTCTGTAATATTTGACTCCAAGTCGGTGTCTCGTTTCCAAACAATCTCTCCTTCTGGACTGAGAATGTTATTTTTTATTAAACCTGCACGAATTGCCCAGCTTTTTATTCGTCCAACTTTTGCATTTCCCAAACTCGTTTTGTGCATTAAGTTTTGCAAAGTATCATTCAAGCCTTTTTCTTCAGCAGCAGCCCTTAAAATTTTGCTAATTTCTTCTTTCTTAAGGGGGAAATTACTATTAAAATGTAATTTTAAGTTAGCCATATCATCTTTACTCATGAATAAATTTGTTTAACTATAGCAATCGTAATAGTATTTTACAGATCTACTATGTAAGACTCAAAGCCCCGGCTTCTTTAAGAACTTGGGGCTCTTATTTCTCCTATGACGGTCACGTTGCGTAATAGTTCTGAAAAAGTAGGAGAACTTTTTTATCTAATGAAGTAGAGAGTTTTGAATTTATATCACTTCTGGCAACCCAATACAAATCTTGTAAGATATGGATCTGCGGAGCAACACTTGCGTTTTCAATTTCTTGGGCAACGAGTACTTTTGTAGAAATACGATGATGGGTAATGCTATGCGAAAATCGGTTTGGCAACTCTAAAAGTTGCAGATGTGGTAGAGATTTTAGAAGATTCTTAGTTTCTTCAACTTCGTTTTCTGAGACTAATGGAAACCCGACGGTATTAGAAAGAAATCCCTTTGTCCTCTTCACAATAGCAATCGCATCAGTTGTCTTTCTCCAAATAACTACAGCAAACAACTCCACATTTACTGCATCACGTCGTGGTTTTTTGGGTGGACAGAGTTCGATACAATTTTTGGCGAAAGCTAAACAATGTTCCTGTAAAGGACACAGAAGGCATTGAGGTTTTGTTTTGCGGCAGACTGTTGCCCCCAACTCCATCATTGCTTGGTTGAAATCACCAGGACGGTTGTCTGGCTGAATGCGAGTCACATAAGCTTGAATGGCTGATTTTCCTAATGAACTCCACACATCTTGAAGAGCAAGCAAACGACTCACAACCCGGATAACATTGCCATCAACGCAGGCAACTTTTTCATGGCAGCATATGCTGGCGATCGCTGCTGCTGTATATGAACCACAACCTGGTATTTCCAGCCACTCTTGGTACGACTGAGGAAAGTTTCCATTCCTTCGTTCAACAATACACTGTGCACCTTTCTTTAAATTGCGGGCACGAGCATAATAACCCAACCCAGACCACAGTTGTCGCAGTTTTTCCTCATCGCAAGCTGCCAGATCGTCAACAGTGGGGAGATGCTTGACAAATTCTGCAAATTTTGGTGTTACAACAGCCAAAGTCGTTTGTTGACTCATGACCTCGCACACCCAGGTATGATAGATATTTCTCGTTTGCCGCCAAGGCAGCAGCCGATGATGTTTGTCGTACCAAGCAATGAGTTTTTTTGTACAGCAATCCACTGTCAAACCTCTGTTAAGCTCTGATCGCTCGTATGTTACCAATGAGTTGCCATTCTGGCAAATTGGCAGAATGACACGCAAAGCTATGCTCACTTTCAATGTCACTTTGCGCTTGCGTAGTGCGTGGAGATCATATAGCATTTAATAAGCATCTTATAGTGTGCGAATTATGCTCGATCTCGCCAAAGACATTCACTCTCTCACCGATTTCAAGCGGAATACGACCGAGTTCGTTCAGCGCATGAAACAGACCAAGCATCCTCTCGTGCTCACAGTGAACGGTAAAGCGGAACTTGTGGTACAAGACGCCGAGTCCTACCAAGCACTCCTTGAAGCTGCTGAGTACGTGGAGACTGTTAAAAGTATCCGCAGCGCTCTCGAACAGGTACGGCGTGGGGAGGGACGTCCTGCCGATCAAGTGATTGCAGAGCTTCGTCATGAGCTCGGTATCCCGGATGAGTGAGGTGTACCGGGTGATCATCACGCCCGAAGCACAAGATGGCATTCGTCGGGCTTACGAGTGGATAGTCGAATATTCACCCAATTTAGTAAGTACATGGATGAACGGACTATTTCAGGCAATCCTCTCGCTCGAGAGGATGCCGCTTCGTTGTCCACTCGCATTTGAAAATGACCTCTTCGACGAAGAGTTACGACAACTCCTCTACGGCAAAAAAGGAAAGGTGTACCGAATTCTCACCATCCGTCGCTCGGAAGTGTATGTCCTGTTCGTCCGTCACAGCGCACAAAAGCCTCTCTTCTCAGAAGAAGAGTGACAAGTGTCATTTGATGTAGCCGTAGAGGGTATCTGGGAATTCAGATGCGGGCGCTTCTGCTTAACTGCAAAAAAGCACTGTCTGGCTCAGCCTCTGCCACACTAAAAATATCAATTCCAAGAGAAAGCTTCTCTCGAATAAGTTGCCATTCTGGCAATTTGGCAGAATGATATGCAAAGTTAAAGTAATCTATATATTGACACTTTCCTTTACTAAAACTACGGAGATTCTTAAGATATCGCTGTCTTAACATCCTGATTGCTCAGGTTCCACTAGATAATCACGTTTGATCAAAGGGCGTGCTGATATCTTATATGCTTTTTTCAGGCGTCTACTTTCCCATAATCCACGGATAAGATTTTTAAATCTAGTCTGATACGAACAGTATATCTTTATTTGACTAATTTGGGCGTTCAGCGTAACTTATATCAGCAGTATGAGCGGAAACTCTTCGTTCTTTAATGCGTCAGTTTAAATTCAGTAATTTCGATTTGGTGGAGTACTAACCGCGATCCTATTTTATAGGTGAATTGTTGTGACTGTAAACAATTAATTGTCAGCAATTCAAACATCATGTTGACAAATTGTGTACAAATTGCTACAAATAAATCGCCTTGATATAGAGGATTTTATCCCTGTTTTTTGAAAGATCACAAGGAAACACTATTGTAAGCATTAAACTGTCAGCTATGAAAAGAATTGAATGAATATGATGGACTTAGATGTAAGAATTCAGCTACTAGCTTGTAATCGCTCAGCAAGCATAGTTTTTCATAGTTGAACAACGAAAATCGAGCGCTAAATGCCAATAGATAAACGCTGATAACCGATTTAACAGATTTAATGATATTGACAGTGAAGAGTAATTTGAATTCCCGATTTTTTCACATTCTTGTTTGCCTGCTTTCAACCACCTTGATAACAGATTGCCAAGTCATTCAAGCACAAGAAAGAACTATATCTAGCAGAAAAATCGCTTACGGTGGCAACGACCAGCAAATAAGCAATCAAGGGCGATCGCGTACCTACTATCTTTACACTCCAAAATCTTATAATGCCCGTCGTCCGATGCCATTAGTTTTAGTATTTCACGGACATGGTGGTAGCGGTCATTCAATTGCTCGTGTTTCACGCTTCAATACCTTAGCTGAGCAAGAAGGGTTTATTGTTGCTTATCCAGATGGAATTAACCAAGAATGGAGCCTTAGATCTAATCCTCAAACAAATGTGGATGATGTCTCATTTGTTTCAGCATTGCTCGAGCGCATACAACAAACAAGAAATATAGATAGCGAGAAAATTTATGTGACTGGCTTTTCCAAAGGAGCAATTCTAGCCCAAGCCTTAGCTTGTAAAATCCCGAATAAAATTGCGGCTTTTGCATCAGTAGCAGGTGCTCTTC
>JAQYWP010000326.1 GCA_029379285.1 Rhizonema sp. PD38 | reverse complement strand
ACCTAAGGGACGTATTCGTAATACACGTAAGTTGCTTACTGCTGCGGCCGTGATCATGAGCTTCTTTTTGATTGCTAGCAGCTTCATCACTATTATACTCATCCCCGCCGCAGAATTTAAAACGGGGGGGAAAGCCAATGGACGCGCTCTCGCCTATTTGGCACATCAGTATCTAGGTAATGGCTTTGGAACAATTTACGATTTGAGTACCATTGGTATTCTGTGGTTTGCAGGTGCATCGGCAATGGCAGGGCTTCTCAACATCTTACCCCGCTATCTGCCGCGCTATGGCATGGCACCAAAATGGGCACGCGCTTCGCGACCTTTAGTGCTAGTCTATACAATTGTTTCCTTTATCGTCACACTTATTTTCCGGGCTGATGTCGAAGCTCAGGGTGGGGCTTACGCAACTGGTGTACTTGTATTAATCACCTCAGCTTCATTTGCCGTGACTCTATCAGTCCATCACCGCAGAGCAAAGCGTGGAACACTCGCTTTTGGAATCATCACGCTGCTGTTTCTTTATACGACTATTACTAACATTATTGAGAGACCGGAGGGGATTAGAATTGCAGCGATATTTATCAGTGCTATCATTTTCACATCGCTGGTTTCCCGCGTGTGGCGATCGCTTGAACTACGGGTAGAGCGGATCGATATGGACGAAAATGCTTCTCGCTTCATTGAAGAAAATCAAGGTGTAATCCGACTCATTGCCAATCGATTGCATGAAGGCGATGTGCGAGAGTATGATTTAAAGGAGCAACAGATGCGCGATGATAATAATATTCCGCTTAGCGATCCCATCGTCTTTCTAGAGATTCTGGTATCAGACGCTTCGGAATTTGAAAACATTGTGAGAATCAAAGGGTTGGAAGTGGGTGGCTACCGAATTCTGCGTACTGAGGGTGCCGCTGTCCCTAACACGATTGCTGCGATACTTCTACATCTTCGGGATTTAACGGGTAAAATCCCACATGCCTATTTTAACTGGCCAGAAGCCAACCCGATTGATTACGTGCTACGTTTTATTTTGTTTGGTGAGGGCGATATTGCTGTGGTTACTCGTGAAGTGCTGCGGCGAGCGGAGAAAAATTCCCAACGGCGTCCTTTCATCCATGTTGGAGGATGAACGACTGCAAGGCTGGCGAGCAACTCACTACCTCAGTTTCAGGAGTCAGCTTCTCGCCATTGTCAAAATAATTACAAAACTAGTAAGCGGTTCGAGAATTATTAAACACTGCTGGCGAAGTCGTATTCGCCTCCACGTTCGAGACCGCGTTTGTAAGCAGGACGCGCATGGATACGCTTAAGAAATTCCTCGGTCTTCGGTCGGCTCTCGACTTCTTCAGGGTGCGTGGCGAGTAATTCGAGGGGAAAGCTCATTTGGATATCGGCTGCTGTAAATTCCTCACCTACAAACCAAGTACTTTTACGGAGTTCACCCTCTATGTAGTCAAAGTGAAGCTTGATCTGGGGGGCAACGAATTTATCGTAAGCATTGCTATCTTTCGAGCCGTAATGCTCGAGGATGACCTTCATCACTAGTGGTGGCATTGCAGAACCTTCGGCGTAATGCAGCCAATAGGTGTAGCGAAGATGTTCTGGCGTACCCGATGCCGGGACAAGCTTACCTTTGCCGTAACGCTCCACGATGTATTCAACAATAGCACCAGATTCGGCGATTGTGAGATCTCCATCTGTAACTACTGGCGATTTGCCAAGTGGATGGATTTGACGCAGCGACTCTGGTGCCAGCATCGTCTTCTCATCCCGTTCGTAGTACTTGATGTCGTATTCGATACCTAATTCCTCAAGCAGCCATAGCACGCGCTGCGATCGCGAGTTGTTAAGATGATGGACAACGAGCATGAAACTTTCTTCCTCCGATTACTTAGAAAATCCGACTTCAGCTAATTTGTTCCATAGAACTAATGCATAGTTGTCTACACCGTCCACAGTGGTCCACAGAGATTTTCTCTATCTCCAGATAGAGCTTTAACTTCGAGCCAAAGTCACTACCATACTTGGAGCTAATCGTAAGTTAGTTGTAGCGAAAATGTCTCTGTCAATTGGAGGAGCTAGGATGGATCTGATTTTTCCCGTTAAGCTCTCACTGATGAAGTGGTGTAAAGCTAGTTTGGCAACCTGTTCGCACTACTTGACACCTGATGGCTGAAATGGTAATGTAATTTCTGACACGCGCAACCGTACCTCGAAAATTGTGCCCGACCCATAAGTTATCCCTTGGGAGACTATAATGTCGAAGCATTTCGCAAAGCCGAAAAAATTGCGCCGGACGGCTTTGTATCGCTAAACGCTAAAGCTATAATATTATCAGGGACATTGCCTCCACAGAACAATAGTCTGCTATCTGCAATATATAACTAAAGTGGACATTTATTTGGTGTATTACATCAGTGCTTTGTGTGTTCAACAAATTTCACTAAGTCTACACATAGTGGAATTACCAGATAGCTTAAAAGTCCAAGTTGACTATGGTTTGACAGTACTCAAAGGTGTGAGTTCTGCTATGTTCACAACTAGTTAATTACATCCTTTCATTCCTCTGGACAACAAATACAAGCAAAGTCTGTTCCCGAACTTCAAGGAGTTGGTGGAATTTTACTTGCTGTGAATGTAGCTTTTGCACTCTCAGAAAAAACAAGCATCTGCCTAGAAGCAATTCGTTAAAGTAGGCTTCGGAACGTCACAGTTAGAATAATCGATAAATTTTGTTTGACTTGGAAACAAGCTGTTAGTCAATCGGCAGGAGAAAACAAACTATGAATAAGCTAATGATCTTTCCCTTCTTTTCTCAAGCAATGACCAAGACAAGATTAGTACAACTCTGATAGTAGGATTTACATCTAGTGTCTTACTTTCCAGTCCCAGCCATGCAGCTACCCTTGGTACTAACTTGATAGTGAATGGCGATGCAGAACAAGGGCAAGGAGATCCAATCGGTAATGCTGTTGGAGCTAATATACCTGCTATCCCAGGCTGGACTCCCACAGGTATTTTCAGTGTATTAAAGTATAGGGCAACAGGTTTTAGCTTTACCAACCCCTTAGGCAATGTAGTGAGCGTTAGTCTTCCGGGTACTAATGTACCAGGACCAAGCGATCGCGGAGCAAATTTGTTCTATGGTGGTGCTGATCGAGCTTCTTCCAGTGCTTCGCAACTAGTCGATGTATCCGATCTAGCTTCAACTGTTGATGCAGGTCAAGGTACATTTAACTTAAGCGGTTGGTTGGGTGGATATGGCACAGATGGAGATAGCGCATCACTAAACATTACTTTTCTTAATCAAGGTAAGCAGTCTCTGGGTACAGCTAGTATTACTGCACCGACACCCGCGCAAAGAAACAACATCACAGGCTTATTTTTGCAGTCAGCTAATGGCTCTGTACCTGTGGGTACACGTCAAATCAATGTAGTGCTGAACGCAGCTTATATGACAGGGCGGGTAAATGACTCTTACGCAGATAATCTTTCGTTAGTAGTTAATAAAGCTAACCCTGTTCCAGAACCCTTCACCATCTTAGGCTCAGTTGCCGCACTAGGATTTGGAGGCATATTCAAAAGACAGCATTCAAAAAAACTGCAAAAGCAAAAAGTTTAGAGAGATATAGCCGCCAGCAATGAGCGGGTATGTGAACTCGAGTTTTGGTCATAGTGGAGATGCTGTGCTTACCTACAATTGTAGAAGCAGTTCATTTGTCCATTTATTATGACTAGAAACTTAGGAGCCGCTCAAATGAACAAAAAATTAGGCAAAATAGTTCTCGCTAATGATGCTTCAACTTTAAGTAACCTCGGATTTGAAAAATCTCCGGACGCGGCAATTTTTGCCAAAAATATTGCTAATTGGTTCACGGGCGGTCGTCCTGGCAAGTTTCATTCTTACTTGGACCCGGATTTAACCGAATCTGAATCTGCTTTAGCACAGACAATGATTAAAGCTGGCCATACATGGACAGTTGGATACGATATCCCATCGGATGTGGATGCGATTTTTTTATATGACACTAGTCTTTGGGATAGACTCACAGATTTGCTAGAAGCCGGAGGGAACATTTACTTAGCTGCCGAGACGGATAATGAGGACTATGCTTCAGGATATGATTTTAACTGGTTTCTTTGGGAAGTTGGTTTACAGTTTAAAGAGGGCTATAACGGGATTTCCGGAAATCAACCAATTAATAGCGAGCATCCCATTTTTGCTGGAGTTAAATCTCTCTATCAACGCAATGGCAGTTCGATTATAGATTTCCAACCTGACGAGCAGGCCAATCAAATTCTCGTCTCTAGTCCTGATGGAGAAGGGCTGTATGCAATACTCGATCTGTCAAAAGCGACACGCCACGTTAGGATAAACAGGATAATTTCCGACGGAAGTGTTAAATCCACTGAGGCGGACGGATATATCGATATAGTCAACGAGGGGCTGGTTGACATAGATATATCGGGCTGGAAAGTTTACAGCACAAATCGCAATCACGAATTCTCTTTTCCCACGGGGACAGTATTGAAAAAAGAAGCTTCGTTTCGAGTTTATACTGACCAGGTGCATCCCGAGTCAGGCGGCTTCTCTTTTGGTAGCAAACGCTCTGTTTGGAATAACTCTTCAGATGAGGGACGGCTGTATGATGCTCAGGGAAATTTGATGTCTAGCTATGCTTATACTGAGCACAGTCAGAAGTTATTCGATCTGACAGAATCCCTTGGCTTAGACAATCTGATTTTAGAGGCAGATCCAGAAGCGATTAAGGCACAGAAAGCTTTAGGAGGTGAGGTAACTTTTGAGGAAGCATTGAAATTGGCATACGATAGCTTTGAAAATGACAACACACTTGAAGGCTCAGCTGTAGATGCGATCGCTGCTAATGCTGCTGCTGTAGGTGTGCCATACGACGCCTATTTTAATGGCGATCATGTAACCTCGTCTTACCATTATCTGCGAAAACCCACTACTAAAATTACCCTGTGTACGCCACAGACACCGATGCTCCCAACAAAAGGGGAAAGCATAGAAGCTAACTGGATATTTGTGTTACAAATTCCCGAACTCAACACAGTACATTGGGCGATTATCGACCGCTCAGGCGAAAAAGAAGAGTACAACTACGGTGGCAAATTGTCCTGATAAAGAGGCTTTCGCTCTTCAGATGAACCGCAGAAATCGCTCGATTTCATTACGATACAAACTATGCATAACTAGTACAGCTATAAGCTGCTTTTAAACAGTATCCAAATAAAGCCACAAATGGACAAGATTTGATTCCAGACAAATACTATCAATTCAGGCAGATTTTTGATGCGTGAATCACGGTAACCAGTCCGGCGCGACCTGAAATGGTCGTTTAGTAAGCGGAGGTTTCTCCGCCAAGGGATTCACACCCCTTTCCCTCACGGAAAAGACTCATTCGAGTCCAATCACGACCTAGTAGGTAACGAAAAAGTCAGAATGCAGACACGAAAGCAATTTCCTTGACGCTTAATTCATCTGAGATAAATTTTTATGTTTTTTACGTATAATTACTGGATTTGCATGTTATTAAGATTAGAAAACCTTTTGCAGGTATCTTATATATGGAACGCCAGAAAATAAACTCGACAAATCGTTTATTTAGGGGATTATTTGCGAAAAAAGCCAGCAGGAGATTCTTGTTAATCTACATATTTATCATGGTATTTGCTGGTATTTTATTGTCAAATAGCTTGATGGGAAACCAGCCAGCTTTCGCTACATTCCCTAGGAATGACTTCCAACTTCTACAACCAGCTCCAACTCAACCATTCGGTTATTATGACTATTTTGGTAAACTGCTTAGTCCTAAAGCAGCTGGCAAGCTAGTTAAACAGCAAGGACTAAACCCTGGCGATCCCGTTTCCTATCAAAAGGTAGGAGCAGTTCAAATCACTCAAGATCTAATCGGCAAAGGGGAAGATATATACTTCAATCGGAAAATTGGTGATAATTTTGGTCTTCAAGGGGTATTGGGTTTTTCACAAGGTATTTCTATCATCTTACCAGAGATAAAAACAGCGATTGCAAAGTTGGGTGGTCAACCAACAACAAACTTACAACTTATTATTCAGAAGGATATAACTTTAGGCAGCCGGACTTTTCCTACTGGAACTGTGCTGAATACAGGTTTAAAAGTGGAAAAGGGAGGAACTTTTCCTTTGGGATTTTTACCGGACGAGAAAACTGGCACGATTGGAATTAGCTGCGCTCTTTGTCATGCATCCGTTTCAAATGAAGGTAAACCTCTGGCAGGAGTCCCAAATGGTGAACTCGCCATTCCTTTCTTGATTGCATTGTCACCAAATACAGCTGCAGGGTTCCCACGGTTGCACTTTAACCCTCTAGATCCTCAATACCAAGGTAATGGTCAGACTATTGTTAACAGTGAAGGTGAACTTGTACAATTACCTGACCCGGAAAAATTGGAAAAAGCCTTCGATGACGCGGTATTGGATGTACCCTTCGGTCATTTCGAGAGTACACCGGATGAAATTAATAACACCACCCAAATTCCCAGTGGCTTCACGTTTCAGAATTATCCCTATACAGCTAGTGGAGAGTTTGCTGTCGGTCCTTTTAACGGACTTAGTGTTTTCAACAGTGCAGTTCATTCTTCCGAAATCAATCTCTTAGCAGCTTCTCAACTCAGTGAAAAAACCTTGGGGATTGACTCAGAAGTATATATTGGTACATTTCTTCAGAATGCTACCGACACAAGGTTACGTTTACCGGATGGAGTAAAGCCTTCGGTATGGCTGCAACAGAAGCAACAAGAACTAGGTATTTTCTTAGGAGAATTGGAAGATCAAGTCCCTGCTCCTAATGCGGGTAATTATCCCAACTTGAATCCTAGTTTAACTACATTTAACGGTTTATTTTTCAGTCCTAATAGTGAGAAATCCGATGACATAGCCAGTGGCAAATTCTTCTTTGCAACCAATGCCATGTCTGCTTTCCAAAATAGCTTAGTACCGCCTGCAAACCGCACACCAGAAAACAAGCAAGCGTTGAAAAGTGGTTCAGTGGAACGAGGGGCAAAAGTATTTGAGACAGCCAATTGTGCAACTTGCCATATTCCCCCCTTCTTTACTGACAACAAAACTCATCCTATTAATGAGATCGGTACTAACTCAGCCCGTGCTCAGTCTCGGTTAGAACTGAATAACTTGTTAGTAGAACCCAAATTATACACTTTTGACACTACCGGAACGGTGTCTGCTAACGCAGAAGTACTGGACGTACCAACGAAGGGGATCTCCCAGAGTTCCACAACATTACCCTTGGGTATATTACCGAATGGTGGTTACAAAACAACAACCTTACGAGGCTTGTATTTCAGCGCACCCTATTTACATGATGGCGGTGCAGCAGTGCGAGAAGGAAGCTTAAAGGTTTTTCGGGATGGCAGATTTCAGGTTGTTGATCTCAGTGGTTTAGGATTAACTGGTACTCTCAGCCAAGCTTTACCTGCCGATCCTGCTAGCAGTTTACGTGCGTTATTAGATCGCTCACTTCGTGAGAAAGTTGTGGGAGCCAACAAATTGAACCCTGCTTTAAGTCCAGAACGCAGCAACCTGGATGGCACAGGTCATGAGTTCTATGTAGACAGTCAGGCTGGGTTTAGTCCACAACAGCAAACAGACCTGATTAATTTCTTACTAGCACTTGATGACGACCCTGCCAACTTTTAATATCAGTGTGGGTACAATACAGTTAAGTTAAGCCTTTTTTCTTTCTCTGCTCCTCAGTACAAAGCTATGGTGTAAGATTTGATTCCAGGGTTTATAAAATTGTAGGACATAAAATAAACAACCCTCTAAATTTTTCTGAAAGGGTTGTTTTATTTTAATGTTTAATAGCGATAATGTGGAATAGACATCAATACAAGCTGCCAGAATAGCTTTTCTAAATGACGCGAAATCTCATCTTTAAAAGTGATGGTATGAGCTTAATCATTATCATCGATAGTTTCTGTTTCATTTTTGCTACTTTTATGACAATAGTCAGAGCAATTAAGCGCTTGTTTTGTTGAAACAATCAAAGGGTGTACAGCACATCTAAGATATTGATTTTTGTTAAAAAAATGACAGTTTATACAAGGAGCTTGTCGAAACCGATAGATAACTACTTTGCTATTTCCGGGAATTTTTAGAAAACTTTGTCTAAAAATATAAAAGATGATTGTACAAACGGTTATCAAGCAAATAGGAGTAATTAGATGTGCTAGCTCAGTGATGCTTTCTGTTTTTTGTGTGGTAGTTTCTCTTGGGTGAACTATTATAGCTTCCATCAAAGTATTTTGATG
>JAQYWP010000027.1 GCA_029379285.1 Rhizonema sp. PD38 | reverse complement strand
TCTTATATGGGCAGGCTAGTAACATAGCCCCCACATTTTTAAGCTATCCATTACGCGGATCTTTCTCAATATTTACGAGAGTAACCACTCACGTTTTTTCTAACCGTCATTCGTTCGTCGTTAATTCTCAATAAAACCTAGTTTTAGCGATAAGACAAAGGGTCAATTTGTCAAGAATGGTTAACACCTCACTCTTCAAAAGCCTTGTTGACTCAGGGTTTCAAGATTGTAAAGAAAGATGTGACTCATGGATAGCATTTTTAACCCACATTCTGCACCCGCGCATTGTCACACTACGAATTTTGGACTTTTGAAGATTCGGAATTAGCGTAGACGCTCTTGAAACCGTGTTGCTTTTTGACACTCTCCGCTCCTAAAGGAGCGGAGATTCTTAAGGCTTTTCAGTCTTAATACCCTGTTTACACAGCAAAATATCCCCATTGCTTAGTCATATCTTCTCCTCGGTTATTTCGGGCGTCTATTTTCGGCGCAGTCCTTTGCGTGTCTCTGACAAAAATGGAGCATCCTTCTACCTAACTCGACGCGTATTGCCGCGACAGATTAATCAAACAAGGATGCCCCATTTTTTTGGTTTAAGACCTTGAACTACGTACGGGTAGATTTTCAAATCTTGTACTGATTTCAACATTATGGTAGTCCGGTATGCTCCCCACCCTGCCACTACAAGCTCATATTGTATTATGTCTTTACGCACGTACTAAGTAGCCGGGATTTTATCTTATACCAATTTCAAAAATGTTTGCAACACATGAATTAATCGTAAGGGTGAACAGCCCTGACGCAAGGGAGCGCCCTTGGGTCTTCCCGAGTGAGAAGACTGGCGCTTCGCTGACGCCAGAGTACCGGCTAACGCTTCGAAGATCGAAGATCGCTCTTATCCTGCTGTGGGAAACCCTCAAAGCAGCACTGGTCCCACCTCCTGAGCGGGCTGTCTCACCTTTCGCCCCTACATGGACATGTGTCGCACTTTTTTTTTTACTTGCTATTACTAGGAGATGATTCAACACGTAGTTGATTATTCCTACTTACGTTTTTATTGTAGCATAAATATCATGGCGATTTTAATCGCCCGAGTGTCTTGCCTCTCAGATCTAAAGACTCTGAGTTTTCCGCATACCGAGATATTTTATACAAAATCCCAGTTTGTCCCGAGTGTCTCTTGAAATAGAAGTTAAGACAAAATTCCCGCACTTGATTGAGGGGATTGGCTTAACAGAGGTTTTGAGAATAATCTAACTATTTTTCCACAGCTTGTTGCAGTGCAAATCGGTGTTGTTTCGCGTAGGGTACATAAGTACTATTAGAATTCGAGACTCCGTTTGCCACAACGCCAATTAAGTTTAACTTGCTGAGCATAGCTGTCGCTTGTGTCAGTTGACTTCGGGTTACCCTACCAATACTTGCCACCAGCACTACGCTACGACAATAGGATCCTGTGAGCATAGCATCAACCAAACCGATGACTGGAGGAGCATCAACGATAACCAAATCATAGTTATCCTCAAATCCGGCGATTAATTGCCCCATACGAGGAGAACTTAACAGATGAGCTGGGTCAGCAGGCTGTGGTCCGGCAGTCAAAATATCGATATATGATGAGCCTGAAGATTGAATGCTAATCTGGTTGGGAAGATTGATATCACTAGCTAGTATAGTTGAAAGCCCCTGTTCGTTGGGAAGATTAAGTTGTTTGTGCACGCTAGGTTCGCGTAAATTGGCATCAATCAGCAGTACTCGTTTATGTAAACGAGCAGCACTCATTGCCAAACCTAATGCCATTGCTGACTTCCCATCATCTGGTAATGCTGAAGTCACCATCAAAGATTTTAGCGCCGAAACAGAATTGAGAAGCTCAATATTTTTATAAATCAGATCTAGCGATTCCCAACGTGGAGGAGATTGCAGTATTTGAATTGTCCAAGGAGAAAGCACTTCTGGCTTACCAAAAGGCAACTTGATCATTGGTTCTCTAGGTTTGCCAACTGGCAATTTGGGAGTCGCTCCTAATAATGGTAAAGAAGATTGCTTCTCTAACTCAGCCGTGGTATGAACTGAATCATCAGATGCTTCTCGCACAAAGGCTGCAATACCACCTAACATTAATCCAACAACCGCACCCAACAAAAAGTTCTGCTTAATATCGGGACCTAAATAAGTACCAAGTTGGGGTTCTTCCTCAATCTGCCAGTTATAGCCGCCTTTAGCAAGTTCCTGGCGCAATATTTGCTCATTCTTCTTTAACTCCTGCAACCTCAGGTTACCTTGGTCCACCTGTGGTTTTAAGCGACTATACTCAGCTAACAAAGCTGGGTATCGTTTGAGTTCGTTGCGGTACTCTTGCTCTTTCTTTGCCAGTACTTGATCGCGAGCTATTAAAGCACGTTGAGTTGTGTCTGTGTCCACAAGCTGAGCAGAAAGGGTGAGATCAATTTGGCTTTTTTGTCCTTGTTGTAGGAGAGACTGTCCTTGATTGTTTAATTCAGAAGCCTCTACACCCAAAGTCCGCTGTTGCTCTTGCTGCAACAATTGCTTCTGTCTTTGAAGTTGGTCGAGCAGTTTTTGTACGGTAGGGTGTTCATCAGTTAAAGTTAAACGGGCTTGTGCTAGAAGCAGTTCTGTTTTTTGGATTTCGTTGAGCAAACCTTGGTAACGACTGGACTGTGTTAGACGAGCTGCAACCAGAGCCGTCTTTGGATCGCTTTGAAGTTGTTGCTTCAAGGAATTGTAGCGAGCTACAGCTTCCTCATATTGAGAACGAGTTGCACGTCGATCCTGCACAATGCCATTCAACTGTTGCTCTAGATCTCTTGCCTGTGAGTCTGGATCAATGACATTCTGCGATCTGCGAAACCGTTGTAGGTTTTCTTCAGCCTTATTTACATCATCATTTGCGCCTGCTAACTGCTCGGTAACAACAAAAAGACCTTTCTTTATCCGCTCACTTTGCTGTTGGGTGTTGTCAGTTAAATAAACTTGCCTAATTGCGTCTAATACTCTTCGTGTCTTGATGGGATCTTTATCAGTATATTCCACTTGAAATATTTTAGTGGATACACCATCTTCTTTAGTCTTAATTTGAGTCAACACCAAAGATTGTTTCAACTTACCCACCGTCATATCTGGATATTCAGACTTCAGTTTACCAACTGCTTGTTGCAAAATCCGAGAACTCTGCATCACATTGAGTAGAGTTGCAGTATCTATTTGAACATTAGGATCGGTAAACTGAGTTTCTGTCCCAGAGCCTTCTTTCTTACCTTGATAATTAGGTTCTACTAGCAACTGCATAGAGCTTTTATAGGTGGGATGCGTCTTTTTACCTATAAACCCTCCGGCCGCAACACAAAGTAAAAATACTAATAGAAACCAAGGAAATCTGCGTATTAATACCGCAAACAGTTGCCCGTAACCCGGTTCTTCAGCTTCAACCACTGGATTTACATGGGGACTTAGACTGCTTCGCATCACGTTTGCTATCCTTCAGCTAATAATTCAAATGAATAATTAATGTATGCTACAAGTTTAGTTAAGAACTTGTTCAACTTTACTAAAGAATGCACCTTCAGAAAAATTGGTGATTGCATGATTACGAATATTTTCGTAATCCCAATAGATCTCTCTGGCTTCTAGTAGTGCAGCTAGTACGGAATCGGGTGTTTGTCTTTTGAAAAAGACACCTGTTTTACCAGGGATCTGAGTATCTAAGACTCCACCATCTCCATAAGCAAGGACTGGTGTCCCACTAGCGTTTGCCTCTATGGGAACTAATCCATAGTCTTCTAAAGCTGCAACTATAACAGATTTAGCTTTTGAAAACAACTGAGTGCGTTGAGTATCACTTACATGTCCCAAAAATTCAATATTGTCCAATGCTTTGGACTTTAAACGCTCTCGTTCTGGTCCGTCTCCTGAGATTAATAATCGCCAACCTAACCAATTAAAAGCTTCAACTATAATATCAAGGCGCTTGTAGCTAATCATTCGAGCCGAGGCAAGATAATAATCATCTTTTTGATCTGTATAAATGAATTTTTTTGTATCTATTGGATAGTTAATAACAATTGCTTTTTTGCCGTAAATACTTTTTATCCGTCGAGCAACAACGCTAGAGTTGGCGATATAAAGATCAGGTTCCTGTGCGTATGATAGGTCTACCTTTCTCATTACTTGAAATACTTGTTCAATTAACGGAGCAAAATATCGATAGTCTCCATACTCGCGCAAATAAGTTTGTGTATCCCATAAAAAGCGGGTGACGTTATGACAAAAGCAAACGTGACGAGCAGATGGATTTTTTCTTACTGCTTTGGCAAAGCTAGTACTGCTACTAATAATCAGGTCATAATCTTGCAAATCCAAGGAACGAAAGGCAGGAAAATAGAAGGGAGCCATCAACCTAAAATACTTTGCTGCACCTGGGATACTTTGCAGAAAAGTAGTGTTAATTACACGCTCACCAAAGTCAATCGTTTGTTCGCGATCGTACAAAGAAGTGAAGATATCTGCTTCAGGGTAGCGCTTACAAAGTAATTCAAAAACGCGTTCTGCCCCTCCTCTTTGAGTTAAATAATCATGGACAAGAGCAATCTTCATAAATCTTAATGAAATTTAAATTAAATTTTATAAACCCATAAACCATAGTTAATGACTTGCCTTTTGATTAAGTTGGGTAATTCACAAATAAGGTTGTTGTTTTTCCAATTATAGCAATCTTAAATCATTCATCAACATAAACATTTATTCGCTAATTAATATTATTACTTTTTACGATAATTTTACATTTGTAATATGATAGCTATACAAACTGTCTGTACATTCGCCTGGAAAATCATTTCAAGGCTAATAGCAGAAAACGATATGACGTGACATATAGCGAGCTACCACACGATGGTTCGCGAAGTCTGCCGGGGGAAGCGTATCCCTTGGGCTGTAGCTTCGTCGCGTTCAGTTTGGGTTGTTAACCCTTACACTAGATACCGATTTAACTAAATTTAGAAGACAGTGAATCTTCCTTCCTATTTCAAGCCCCTAGCTTATAGCTAGGGGTTGGTGACGATATTTATACTCTTTGTTTTCGCAACCTACAGCAATCTGTCCAAGGTGCTGATCATAAATGCTCGTACTCTACTGTCGCTTAAATTTAGACCTTATCCTACAACCGCAAGAGTTTTTTCTCTTGAAAAATAAGCATTCTGCTCGGAGCGCAGTTTGTCGCAGAGTCTGCCTTCTGGCAATTCCACGTCATCGTATGTGAGGACTTGGTCTTTAGAAACATCACGCTTCAAGCGACAACCTTCTGCTAAACCCATTGGTAATAAATTTTGCTCTGACACAATGTTAGAGTTTTCACATTGCCCGTAAGTCATGTAATAGCCGATCGCATCAATGATTTCTCCTGCTTTCAGGTCAATTTTAGCAGTAGTGACGACATCAACGAGAGGACCACCCAAAGGGGTTAAGACATAATCTTGGAACAACACGACTCGAGCTACTGACATTGGCACCTCGAAGTGACAAAGGTGATAAGGAGTGTAGAAGCTGTATAAGGGTCCTTCTCCTAACTTGTACAAGTTAAGGTAGTGACGCTGCTTGGGATCGTCGTGAGTAGCAAATACAAACACCCCTGGTCCTGGTTTTGCACCAACAACATAATCAACGATGCCGCCCCATTCTTTGAGTTTAGCCACATCATACATATTGGTCATATCATCGACATGACCACTAAAGTCATATCCAAGCATTCCCCTCTTAGCAACTTTCATCCCTGTGGCGTTGGCAACTATCGCCTGCTCGAAGGAAATTTTCGAGCCATCGGCAAAACTTGTCACCATATGAGGTTTCTGACCCCATCTTTTGGCAAATGCTTCCTGAGTAGTGGGATTGCGATATGGGTCTTGTAAGCCTTTGATATTACCACAGATTAAGGGAGTTAAACCAATACTTTTCACAAATCGGTAAAGATTCATTTGCACCCCTGGCTGATCCCCATCGCAGGCAGTCAAAATGACACCTGCTTTTTCAGCGTATACCTTGAGTATAGGACCAATAGTACCGTCGAGTTCAGCATTCATCATAATGACGTGCTTGCGATTGGCGATAGCGGACATCACCAAATGAGCGCCAAACTCTACCGCGCCTGTCACTTCAATGAGTGCATCGATTCCATCAGCGCGGCACAGTAACAAAGCATCCTCGGTAACTGCTTTGCGATGCTGCGCGATCGCATCTTCTAAATCGGTAACTGTGGAGACAACTTCACAATCCTCGATTCCTGCTTCTGAATAAGCAAGCTTAGCTGCATCAAGATTACGGTTAGAGATAGCAACTAATTCCATACCGGGAACTGAGTTAATAATTTGATTGGCAATTCCCCGACCCATAAAGCCAGCACCAATCATTCCCACTTTGATAGGATTTCCCGCTTCAGCACGAGCTTGTAAAGCACGATCAACAATCATCATTAAACTAAACTCCTTTCCGGGCTGTATGTCTTTTTCTTTACATCGATACTAACCGATGCGAGAGACCTTTTTGGCTAGCTCCCAAGTTATCCGCCTGTTTTTTCTTCCCGTATTTATGTATAATTTGCATCACAGCATTTCTATAAGCTTCTGCAAATTTTTCTTTAGTATGATTAGCTCTTGCATATTCCCATGCTTTATGAGCCATCGTTTTGAGTTCTTCTACAGGTAGACTGGAAATCCCTTTAACTGTTGCCTTAATTTCTTCTATGGAACTATTCTTTAAAATTGCGCCAAAATCGTGAACATTTGCGCCAGATTCATAACTAATAATCGGAATCAATCCGGCTTGCAAGCAGGTTATGACTGCCCCAGCCTGTCCCTCACAAGCAGAAGGATAAACAAGTCCCAAAGAGCTTTTGGCGATTTCCATAAAGTCAGGGCTGCTCAGATCGATCCACCCATAGGTATGAATATTTGGTGTTTGATACAGTTCTTTATAGAAAACTTCCTCAAATGGTTTGTTACTACTGATAGGTCCGCAGACTGTTAAATGGTATTCTGGCATTTGAGCAAAAGCTTCGAGAACTAAATCTAATCCTTTCAGAACTAGTGCACCGCTACCTAGCCAGATGAATCGCTTTCTGACAGCTTCAAAGTCTTTATCATCATGCCAGGGATAGGTATATGATGAAGAAATTGGGATGGGATACATTGGTTTGTTAGCGTACTTAAAAGTACCAGTGGTAAAATCATTCCCCAGAACCGTAGCGCAATCAGCGTACTCAATACCCAAATTAGGAACTTCATAACGTTGCGGACGTAAAGTAACGCCTTTGCGCTGTTGTAGTTCTAGAAGTCGGCGATATTCAGCAACATTGCGGAACATCATATGAGCAATATCAACATGGAGAATTTTTACACAATCTTTATTGAGCAATGGTGAAAGCGTTTCTAATCGATCACGGATGTCAATGAAAAAATCGTAATTCTTTTGAGGAACGAATTTGTCATTGTGGAACTGTATAACATCAACGTTATATCCCAAATCTAAAAAGGTTTGCGCGATGAGCAAGCATTCCCAATTCCAACTTTGATCGTTAGGAACAGGCTCACCAGGCTTTAACAGGAAGGGCTCAATACGGTAAGAAAGCAGCATATTCCCCTGTAAAGGCTGTTGAGTTTCCAAAGAAACCACCTTTAACTTACTGAGGTAGTAGATGCGATTTTTTACCCTGCTGGATAATACAGAGATAAAGTTGCTGACACCGGATAAAACATTACCAATCATTTGCACCCTCCTGGAGCAATAAAATATTGCTTTAATTTTTTAATACCAATAGTTTACCGAGGATATGTACCTCCGACCGTCATCATTCTCATCAAAGGCCAATTTAGGTCTTTCTCAGATATTTCTGTCACCTCCAAGGGCCATGCAATATTGAAAAAGGTGTCGTTGTAGCGCAAACCACGCTCGTAACCAGGGGTGTAGAATTCACCTACTTGATACATAACCTCAGTATTGTCACTGAGTGCTATATATCCGTGGGCAAACATTTCCGGAATATATAAGGCACGACGGTTTTCTGCGGTAAGTTCCACGCCGATGTGAGACAAGAAGGTAGGAGACTCAGGACGCATATCAATAATTACGTCATATATAGCCCCTTTAATACAGCGAACTAATTTCGTTTCTGCGGCTGGAGGAATTTGATAGTGCATTCCCCGCAAAGTTCCTTTTTTATAGTTGAAAGAGACGTTGCATTGGGCAACGACTGGCTTTAAACCATGTTCCTCAAATTCTTGGGCGCAGAAACTACGGGCAAAAAAACCACGGTGGTCATGCTTTTCTTCTAAGTCAATAATGTATGCGTCTTTGAGTTCAGTTTCAGTAAAAATCATGAGGACCTCAAGTTAAAGTTCTTTTTGTACACGGGTAACTTCGTAGTGGGAGCAAAGGCTCGGAACTTCTTATCTCCTTATTTTAGATAGGCAGGCGATGTGTGAAGGTAAAGGAGCCAGTACGCCTGCCTATACAGTCCCACACGTAGAGGAGCGTACTGAGGTGTTAGGCTGCGAAACCGATGAATTCCGGTCCATGACTACCTACTTTTTCTCACTTTATACATCCGCAGTTGTTGAGTACATTTGCTTTGGTCTAGCAAATGTATCATCCCAGTACTGAGTGCAAAGTTCTGGTGCCTTGGGGGGATTGGCTGTATAAACAAAAAAGAGCGCCTCTCGTTCCTCTGTTCGTAGAGTTCCATGATGCAAAACTTCTTTCGTGTCTACAAAAATGACTGTCCCTGCTTTTCCAGGACAAGACTTCCAAGCTGATTTTGGGATGATTTTATTTAGAGTTTGGTCATCAATACCTAAATAACCTGATTGCCAAAGCTTGTAGTAAATTCGATAAAAATTCAGGCTAAATTTGGAGGTGAAAGATTTTGGAACGTATTCAAAAGGTCCTTGCTGTTCTTCCACATCATTCAAGTAGAGAAAAATTTTGATAATCCGACGGTCTTCTGAATCTTTATGCCAAAGCAGTGTACCAAACTGATTTTCGTTGGCAAAGTCTTTGCGTAAATGTACTCCCTGAAAAGCAACGGGAAGACCGATGTAATTTTCAATAATGTTCAGCAATCTTGTTTCGTTTGCCCATGCAGAAAATTCTGGTAAATCTGTAACTGTGTAAATTTGTGGAAGTTTTTGGCCAGTCTTGCTGTTGTTTGGTGTTGCCATATTAGACAACTGACTGAAAGCAGCTTTTAGAAGATTTACACTTGAGTTCAATCCCAACTCTTCCAAGGATGTTACGTAAGCGCCTTCTTTTTGGAGATGATTGAGAAGATCGCGATCGCGCGTTAAGAGTGCAGGCAACTTTGGCGCATGCTGCCAAAGTGCAACTTTGTAACTTAACTCTGAGCGAAGTTCAAATATTTTCTTTTTAATAGTGTTTAGCAATGACATGACTACCCTCCAGAATTCAAGATTGGTTTAAAAGTACACCGATTTACACTTCTTGAGTGGTTGGATGCTTTGATTCAGCTATTTGAAACTTCATACTCCTTAGTCGAAGATAGGAAATACCTATTAAAGCTACAAAAGGGATAACTGTCTTAAGGGTGAACAAAGGCCATCTTCTCAGTGCCCCTAAAAAGACTTTAAAATTCACTTCTTGTAGGTTGTTTACAATCATTTGTCGGCAAAATTGCGGAGAATATCCGTTTTCCTCCAATTTGATCAGAACTTCAGGTATGTGCTTGTATTGCATCAACAGTGCGGAATTTTGCTCTTTCTGCCAATAACTCACGCCTACAATACATTCCATATAGACATCTTTAGTGACAATGACACTGCCATTAGCCGCACAATATCCCGCCAAGAAGGCTAAGAATATCCAGTTATTTTCTGCCTCTTTCCAAATTTGCAAACCGCGTTGCACTAAATCTGTCCGGTATACAGTAGCAGTGAGAAAGATCACAGCACCAACACTTTTTTCGTAACAGTGTTCAAATATCGCTTTGCCATCGCCAGTGCCATCTTCACTATCAGCATCAAACCAGCGATTTCCTACTATTGTTGGTGGATGGACTGCTTCACCCGTATTTTTATTTCTTCCAGAGAAATTAAGAAATAATAATGATAAGTTACTATTTTCTTTAATTTTGGCTAAAACATAACTAACGGCTCTTTCTTGAATCGGATCGTCATCACCAATTGTCCAAACATATTTAGTTGTGGCAACTTTTAAACAACAAGCAATATTTTTTAATACTCCTACATTCTCACTATTTCTGTTATAGTGAAACGTGACAGTGCTGAGAACTGCTTGCCACTTCTTAACAATATCCTGAGTATTGTCTGTTGAACAATTATCAGAAACTAAGATTTCACAGTCAGACTCAAAACCTTTTATAGCTTGAGCAAGCCACGCTAGCTGTTTATCAAGTAACTTTGCGCGATTGAACGTAGGGATAGCAATAGTAAGTAATTTCTTCATAGTGTGTCATGTGTATAAATGAAAATCAATGAGCAACGGAAAGCTTTGCTTCCGCTGCTTCCTGGTTCTTAACTAGAATGCTTGTAACATCAGTTCACGGGGAGATGAAAAAACTTGCACTTTAGGAATTGGAACAACAAACTGTCCATCCCACTCGCCAATGAATGCCATTTGTTTCATAATTTCCTCCTTGAGATTCCAAGGCAAAATTAGGATATAATCTGGCTGAGTTTCACGAATTTTATCTGGAGAAAAGATCGGAATATGAGTTCCAGGTAAAAACAAACCTTGCTTGTGAGGATTGATATCTACCGTATAATCGATAAAATCTCTCCCAATCCCACAATAATTGAGCAGGGTGTTGCCTTTAGCTGGAGCACCATAACCGACGATTGCTTTTCCCTCTGCTTTCGCAGCTAGCAGGAAACTTAAAAGCTGACGCTTTGTTTCTTTAACTTTTTCTCCAAAAGTCACGTAAGTTTCTATCAAATGCAATCCGGCAGCAATTTCTTTTGCTTTCAATTCGCTGACGCGTTCACTAATACTGGGATTTTCAGCATCGTCATGCCTGGCATAAATCCTCAGAGAACCACCATGAGTTGTTAATTCTTCTACATCAAAAAGTTTTAAATTGTGTGCTGCAAAAATCTTTTCTACAGTTAGGAATGAAAAATAAGAGAAATGCTCGTGATAAATGGTGTCGAACTGATTTTGCTCAATCAGGTGCAAGATGTGAGGAAACTCCATTGTCAAGATGCCACTCGGCTTCAGGATGATTTTCATCCCGGCAATGAAATCATTGAGTTCTGGCACGTGAGCTAACACGTTGTTGCCTATCAAAAGATCAGCTTGCTTACCTTGCACAACTAATTCTTTAGCAGTTTGAACTCCAAAGAACTTAACGACAGATGGAATACCTTTTTCCTGAGCGACTTTAGCTATATTTGCTGCTGGTTCTATGCCTAAAACTGGAATACCCTTTTCCACAAAATATTGTAGTAAGTAGCCGTCGTTACTTGCTATTTCAATAACTTCAGTCTTGCTGTTGAACCCAAACCTTTCTACCATTGTATCGGTGTAAGTTTTGGCATGTTTTAGCCAACTTTCCGAGTAAGAAGAAAAGTAAGCATAGTCACTGAAAATTCTGTCTGGTGTTTCAAACTGTTCTAGTTGAACTAACAGAGTATCTTCAGATACATAAGTGTGCAGTGGATAAAATTTTTCTGCTTGATTGAGGTTCTCTGCTGTGAGATAAGCGTTAGCCAAAGGAGACATTCCCAAATCAACAAAAGTATAGCTGAGTGGTTGACCGCTGAAACGACATTGTGCATTCCCCATAAACTAACTCCTGCGTTTTTCTCAAACAAATTGGTAACTTTTTCAAAAGAATTGATAATTTACTGAAGTCCGAATCTCAAGCAGAGAGCTATCGTGCCGTTAGCACTGACAGCTAAGAAAGGAATTTGGGTATAGGTTGAGATAACTTGAATTCTTAGGAGTGATGAAGTGCTAAATGCTGATAGCTCTGTGCTTATGACTTCTTAGCCCAGAAGAAATCTTTATCTATCTGCTGGGTACGGATTAGATATTCTAGCTGTTTCAAGCGAGTGAAGCCTCTGGATAAGAAAGTTTCCTCAGTCATATCGATTTGAGAGAACAAATCCAAAAACTGTTCGGCACCTTTACGGGCATTCCAATCACACTTAAATCCTGGAAGAACTGTGTTAATTTTCTCGAAAGAGACTCGGTAGCTGCGATTGTCTGCGCCCTGAGTGCCAAAACTCAATTTACATCCTGGGAAAACGTCCGCAATAATTTCTGCAATTTCTTTGACTCGATAGTTGTTTGCGGTATCTCCTACATTAAATATTTGGTTGTGGATGATATCACGAGGTGCTTCGAGCGTGCAAACAATTGCCTTACAAATATCTAATGCGTGGGCTAATGGACGCCAAGGTGTACCATCACTAGTCATCTTAATTTCTTTCGTCGTCCATGCCAAACCTGCCAAGTTGTTTAAGACAATATCAAAGCGCATTCTGGGGGAAGCACCAAAGGCAGTCGCATTTCGCATGAAAGTGGGAGAAAAATCATCGTCAGCGAGTGGCGCAACATCTCTCTCTACTAATGTTTTGCATTCTGCATAAGCGGTTTGAGGGTTGACGGGTGATTCTTCTGTAACGTCTCCCTCAGTCGCTACACCATATACACTACATGAAGACATATATACAAAGCGACGTACACCTGCCTCTTTTGCCAGTTTTGCCAGACGAAGCGAACCTTGGTGGTTGATTTCGTATGTAATATGAGGGGCTAATTGTCCGGTGGGATCGTTGGAGAGTTCAGCCATATGAACTATGGCTTCCACACCCTGCAAATCTTCTTTTTGGAGGTTGCGGATATCTTTGTTGATGGTTTGGGCTGTCACTTCAGTACCGTTGTACAACCAGCCAACTTTGTAAAAGCCAGTGTCCACACCAAGCACTTCATGTCCCCGCTCGATTAATAGGGGAGGTAATAACGATCCAAGGTAGCCTTCGGTTCCAGTGACAAGAATTTTCATACTTTATCAATACTGTTTTATAACTAAATAGTTTGAAATTGATTTGTGGCTGCTTTCAGGTGTGTCTGTTCGGGAATTTGTCCAGCTATTGCTTTGCCAATCTCAATTGAAGATGTGGCAGCTGGAGAAGGAGCATTGCAAACATGAACGGAGTTTTGACTTTGAACATTCAAAAAGTCGTCCACTAACTTGCCATCATTCATCAATGCTTGAGCACGGACTCCAGCATGAGTAGGAACTAAATCCCCTGCTTGAACCTCGGGTATGAGTTTTTGCAAACTTTTCACGAACGCTGCTTTACTAAAAGAGCGAACTATTTCCTGCCAGCCATCGTTGGCGTGTTTGGCAGCTAGTTTCCAGAATCCAGGATAGGTCATAACTTCCGTAAAATCACGTAAGTCGAAGTCTGTTTTCTTATAACCTTCGCGCTTCAAACTGAGAACCGCGTTTGGTCCTGCATGGACGCTGCCATCTATCATACGCGTAAAATGAACACCTAAGAAGGGGAAATCAGGATTGGGCACCGGGTAAATTAAGCCTTTGACTAAATAGCGTTTTTCCGGTATCAGTTCGTAGTATTCTCCCCGAAAAGGTACTATTTTTGCTTGAGGATCGACTTTACCCAATCTGGCTACGCGATCGCTATGCAACCCAGCACAATTGACGACGAAGCGAGTTTCAAAAGTACCTTTCGGAGTTTCCAGTACCTGGTGATTGCCGATGGTAACTATTCTCTCAACTTTTGTGTTGAGACGGAGATCGCCTCCCTGTTCCTTAATCAATTCAGCGTATTTGAGGCAAACTTGTTTATAATTTACTATGCCTGTAGAAAATACTTTGATCCCGCTTACACAACTTACGTGAGGTTCGATTTCTCTAACTTCCTCAGCACTGATTTTAGCAACTTTGAGACCGTTTTCTAAACCTCGGGTATAAAGGTTTTCTAAGCGAGGCAACTCTTCGTTAGATGTTGCCACAATAACTTTGCCACATATGTCATAATCTATACCATATTCTCGGCAAAACTCCACCATTGACTGACAACCGTCATAACAAAATTTAGCTTTGAAACTCCCCGGTTTATAGTAAATACCGCTGTGAATAACACCGCTATTGTTACCAGTTTGATGAAATGCCCATTGACTTTCTTTCTCTAATACTAAAATTCGGGAATTTGGATAGCGTTTACCTAAAGCCATAGCAGTGGAAAGACCAACAATTCCCCCACCGATAATTGCGAAATCATACATTACAGATCCAGCCTCAATAAAGTTAGAAGTAAGGGCGGGTTTACTCTAGATAATACCTTGGTAAATCCGATATAATATCGAGCCTGCCCGCACAGCAGTTAGGAAGAAAGAACTTTTCAAGGCTCACCATACCATCCAAGGAGCTTTGCCCTTCTTCCACAGATCCTCTAAGTAATTTTTATCTCGTAAGGTATCCATAGGCTGCCAAAAGCCATGGTGTTTGTAAGCCGACATCTGATCCATTTCCGCCAACTTTTCTAATGGCTTCTGCTCCCAAACAGTCATATCATCGTCAATTAAGTTAATGACTTCAGGTTCTAATACAAAATAACCGCCATTAATCCAAGCTCCATCCCCTTCTGGTTTTTCACGAAAGCTGGAAATTTTAGTTTGCTCCGCTCCTAAGACGATCGCTCCGAAACGTCCCGGTGGCTGAACTGCAGTCAGTGTTGCTAAAGTTTTTTGTTCTTGATGAAATTTAATGAGCTCTGTAACGTTCACATTACTAACACCATCGCCATAGGTGAAGCAAAAAGTTTCATTGCCAACATGCTCTCTCACGCGCTTTAACCGTCCACCCGTCATTGTGTTATCACCCGTATTTACGAGGGTAACACGCCAAGGTTCAGCATAACCAGAATGCACGTTCATCTGGTTAAACCGCATATCAAAGGTAACATCTGACATGTGTAAGAAGTAGTTGGCAAAATACTCCTTAATCACATAGCCTTTGTAACCGCAGCAAATGATGAAGTCATTTACACCATGGGTTGAGTAAGTCTTCATAATATGCCATAAAATTGGTTTACCACCAATTTCAACCATTGGCTTGGGTTTAACGCTCGTTTCTTCACTAAGGCGTGTACCCAGCCCTCCAGCCAAAATCACTGCTTTCATGGGACTATTCCTTGAATTTGCTGGTAGATGGAGATTTAACTTGTGCTAATTCTTCAGCTAAATACGCACTTTACTGTTACATAACGGCTCATTGCTAATAGCTGATTTCTATTAGATTTAGACACCAGAAAAAATCAACTTTCAATTTTCTCAGTCCCTAATCTAACCGGATTTTTTTTCTAAAGTATGAAGACAAGGTAAAAAAATTTGTTTTCTGTGTAAAAAAACGGAAAAGCTTGTTTATTATTCAATATATTAGAAATAAAAATATATAGGAATCCGGTTTGATTTTTGAAAGAGTTTTTAGGCTTTAAGCCTACCTTATAAGCATTTGAGTCTCAGTGTACGTTCAAATTTCAAATAGGAATCCTATATAATTTTCACAACTTAGTAAAGATAGCTAATAGCAATTGGCTGATTACTATCAGCTATCTCTCCAAGGTTATTTAATGGGTTGTCAAGTTTGTTTTTTGAAAAAAGTTATCGCATTGATTTTCTAAAACAACGCAAATGTTACTTAATGACTGTTGATAATTATCCATATCCTCTTTTTCCAGAGAAATTTTAGCTGCAGTCTGCAAATCCTCAACTGCCTTTGCATGATTCTGTTTAGATTCACTGCCACCGTACTGTGCAAGTTCATAACGAACAATGCCTCGTCTCAGATAAACTTTTGCTAGTTGAGAGTCAATGTGTAAGGCTTGGTCAAAGTCTTCAATTGCTTCTTTATAATCTTTTTCAAATTGACTGCTATATTGAGCAATATGATAACGAATAAGACCGCGCTGAAAATAAGCTTCTGCTTTAGAACTGTCAAAATTTAAAGCTTGATTAAAATCATTAATAGCTTTTTTATAGTCTTGCTGAGAATCCCCACTATATTTAGCAAGTTGGGCACGGACAATACCTCGTCTTACATAAGCTTCTGCTTCCTTAGGATTAAGGCGCAAAGCGTTATTAAAGTCTCCAATTGCTTGATTGTACTCTCTATCTGGATCGCTACTGTATTCGGCGAGTATAGAGCGAACATTACCCCGGTTGACAAAGGCTTTAACCTCCTCCGGATTGATCTGTAGAGCATGGTTGTAGTCTGTGATTGCCGCTTCATACTCTTTCAGATTATAGTGAGAATTACCACGGTTGATGTAAGCTTTCGCGTATGTGGGATTTTGTTGTATAGCTTGAGTAAATTTTTCAATTGCTTGCTCATAGTCCCGCACTTTGTAAGAAGCATGACCCTGCTGATAGTAGTCAGCAAAAGTTTTAGAAGCAATATTGTCTTGATTTTGAGGAATCAACCTTTGTTGAGTGTAAGCATTTTGGAAAACAACAGGGCTTGTAAATTTGATCAAGATGTCCAAATACCCCAATAGTCCAAAGCCAAGCAGACAGATAACAACAAATAGAAACTTAGATTTTTTCCTTGGAACTTTATAATATGATGCTTTTTGAGGAGTGACTGGCAGCCAATGATTCGTTTGGGCAGCTTGACTGAGCGGTTGTAACTGTGTTGTTGAAGCTTTATGCCTTTTCAGTTGTTTGGAGTGAATTTGTAGATGTTCACGAGCTGCGACTGCTTGAGGTGATGGAAAGGGATCGCGTCCGCCCAAGCGGACAGTACGTTCACACCAAGGACAGCTGTGCAGGTGATTGTTATAGTAATGCTGGGGGTTCTTACTACAGGTGACAAGTGAATGTTCAGCTTCACCCAGCACTAATAGCCATGTTTGAGCACTGGGGCGAACTAGAGGGTTATTATGACCTTCTTCAAAACAGCGCAAAAACAGTTCCCGTAAACCCGGATGGATAATTTCCCAAGCTGGTGCTATGGGAGTGGAAACGTAAGGGACACGCCGCTTTTGACTGTAAGTAAAATGACCATTAGCAATGCGTGCTTCATATGGTGGTGGTTCACCTACGCCTTGATAAATACCAGAGTAGGGGTGTGTCCCTTCCATTAACAATTGGAAAATTAGCACCGCTAACCCAAACAAGTCATGAGCGATCGCTCGATCACACTGAGAAAAAGTTTTATTCTGGAGTTCTGGAGGAGTGAACTCTGGTTTACCAACCGGGCAGCGATAAACAACATTATTGGCTGGATCGCGTACTTGAAACGAGTCAGTGTCTACCACTGTCACCAATGCTGTGTCGCTGACAAGAATATTAGACTCATTGACATCGCCAACGCAATACCCACTGTTATGTAAAGCCGCAAACGCGGCAGCCAGATTGCGGGCAGTACGCAGTAAATATTTATAGCTAAATAAAGGACAGTGTTGGCGGCGAGTTCTGGGGTTATAAAAATCAATGATCGGACGCATTCCCCGAATGCGCGGCATTAAAAAGCCGATGGTGCGATCGCTTCCATCTGCTGCCTTTAACAGTTCTATTGGCCAAGCGATCGATATATGTCCCAAAGAGGCTGTTGGGTTTTCTGGTGGATGAGCTAGCATGACTTCTAGCTTGCGAGCTTGGTCGTTGTTTGGCTTGTGATAAATCTTTGCCACCAAATCTGTATCTGTTGGCACTGTATAGACACATGCCTCACCGCCACGACCTAAACTTACACTAAGATTGACACTAGAAATTTTTTGGTTGGGAAGACTACGTAGTACCTGCATGATAGAATTTTAATTACCGGGTGATTTGCGAATTACCATCCTTGTCAAGATTTTTATTAATTATTTGCCTAATGTGGCTATAACTAACGTTAAATCATCGTCTGTACGTTGCGCGATCCGATCAGATCGCAAAAACTTTACCAACTGCTCTTTTGCTACAATCTTGTCTTCTGCATTGGATGCGAAGTCAAACAGTGGCAAAAAGAAAGGTTTATGAGGTACACCCACTGCCATATTTATAGCAAGCATTTGCAGTCCATCAGTGAGAACACCAATATTTACTATAGCTTGACGCCATAATTTTAACTGCGCTGTATCTATAGATCCTGAAGAGGTCAAAAAACAAGTTTCATTGATATATTCACCATTGTCTGGCGTGGTAAGTGCAATTAAGTTTCCCATGTCATCGTTTGCCACTGCCACACCATCACCTATTTGACCCACCGCCACCATTTCAGGTGTGGCAATCGTAATAATTAAAGTACTTGCTAAATCCGACGGTTGTGTATCACATGCAACAGCTTCTTCCTCCACCGCTGTTTTAGCGGCTAGCATTGCTTCCGTCAACAGTAGTTGTACAACACTATCATCAGCAAGAATTCGTTGGGTAACTTCTTTACTCGATATATTTTCTATTGCTGTTTCCACAGCAACCATTGCCCCAATTTTTCCCATACTTGCCGAACCAGCACCATCTGCAGCCGCCACGACCAAAACATTATCAGATAATATTTGCCAATGATGGGCATCTTGACACAACTGCTGATTTTTGACATGACTTGTGCCACAAACTGATGCAGCTACTACCCTCCATTGCATAACTTGTTTTGAAGTTTTCATTTATTGTCAATTATCCTCTAACAGCTGTGTAAGCATGACCTCTGTCTTTCTTTATTAAACAGACCCCCAGCCGATTGGCGGTAGTGCCACCTGTTCATCTACTTTTGAGTGAGACACGGCTGACATACTCGCTGACAGCCAAACAAACATTTCCACAAAGTTAAGTCCCTGAAGTCTCAAGGGAGTACGCACAGCGATTTGACTTAAACGCGTCATATTTGCATTTTCTACTCCTACAGTAAAAAATGCAACCCGTTTATTTGTTTCATCGACTTGTAACCGCCGTGATGCTTGTTCTACAACATCTTCAAATTCCCCTTGCGGTTCTCCATCGGTAATCATAAATACCCAAGGGCGATAATAAGCAATACCATTATTGCGATACTGAGTTTTACGGTCTTGAATCAAATCTAGAGCTTTGTGAATTCCTGCGCCCATAGTCGTCAGCCCTTGTGCTGTCAACATCGGTGGACTGAATTGGTCGGCAGTCACAAAGTCTTGTACTACATTTATGTGACTGTCAAAAGTAATTATTGCTACCTCAACTCTCCTAGCGGCCAGAGAATTTTTAGTTAATTCATCCTTGAAACTTACTAGTCCCTCATTTAAAGCATCGATAGCGACTCCTTGCATCGATCCAGAAGTATCTAGTAATAGCACGCAAGGACAACGAGGCTCGGGATTTTCAGCGAATTCAACTACTTCATCAAGTTTTAATGTATCATGCATGACTAACGTGTTATGTTCAACTCCAAACTATTTTTTCTTTTTCCGAGAGAGTATATGGTTGATAGACTCCAAGAGATTAAATGTACGGTGGCGCGATTATAAATAGTTTACTATTTCCTCAATAGATTGCTGCTGCTAAATTCCCTACAAATTCATAAAAAATTTTCTCAAATCGTAATCTAGCAAGAATAATGGTACTGAGGTATTTAATTACGTTTTATAGTACATTTTGAAATATGTATAAGTAATACATATAGAATACAATAAATACGTACCTTCGCTAACACAGAATTTTAAAGATTTTATGTAGCTCAGCTAGATTTTAGATGAAATTATTTAAGTAGAGTTTACCTCGTCAGAAAGATTACCGGCTTAACAGTAGTATATCAAGAGAAGGATGTAAGAATATATAGCATTTGAC
>JAQYWP010000325.1 GCA_029379285.1 Rhizonema sp. PD38 | reverse complement strand
GGCGTACACAGATTACAGATAGAAATAACGCTAAAATAAAGTTATGTAAAGTAGCAATAATTTTCCAATGTCAAGGAGGGCAATTGGACGCAAGCTACAAATAGCAAAAATCAATGCAATATTGAGGAAATTTTCAGCAAAAAAGCTGGAAATACATAGCGTGGAGAGCAAAATACTTTTATCATGTGCCGATTACTTGCCTACATAGGTTCACCTGTATCTTTAGAGCCTTTATTATATAAACCAGAACATTCGCTCATAGTCCAGAGTTATCAACCTAAAGAAATGATCTCCGGAGTAGTGAATGCTGATGGATTCGGCGTTGGCTGGTATGCGCATTCCAGAAGTACTGAACCATTTACATACAAAAACACATTACCTATTTGGAATGACATTAACCTGTCTAGTCTAAGCCGTTATGTGGAGTCAGATTGTATAGTAGCTTATGTTCGCAGTGCTACAGCAGGTCAAGCGCTGGACTTTAGTAATTGTCAACCATTTAAGCATCAGCGTCTGTTATTTACTCACAATGGGCGGATCGAGAAGTTTCGGCAGACATTATACAGACTGATACGCAGCCAATTAAGTGATGAAATTTATCAGTATATTAATGGAACGACAGATTCGGAACACCTTTTTGCTTTACTGCTAAATCAATTACAAGCTAACCCAGACAAAAGTTTAGAGCAAGCTTTACACGCAACATTACTATCCTTGAGAGAATTGGCAGAACATTATCAAACTGGTGTCTCAGCCAATATCGTCATCAGTGACGGCGATCGCCTTGTTGCTTGTCGCTTTAGCACACAATCACCTGCTCCGTCTCTTTACTGGCTTTGGGACGATCTCGCTTTCCCCCAATCTGCACTCATTGCATCTGAGCCGCTATTTCCTGGTAATTGGACTTCTTTCCCAGAAAATAGCATTATCAGTGTGGGGAAATTCACAAGCCCCGATGCATTTATTATCAATTCGTAACCGTGAATTATCAAAACTCGCTATTAAACAAATCCAGTTTAAATGAGGCGATCGCTCGCGCCTTCCAACAGCGTCGTGCTACAACTCTCGCTTTGTTCGAGGGGATAGAAGAAACCACCTTCTGTCGTCAGGTTCATCCCGACTTTAGTCCTGTTGGCTGGCATTTGGGGCATATTGCCTATACCGAGTCTTTGTGGCTGTTAGAACGCAGTGCTGGCTTGCGGTGTTTATTTCCGCAATACCGCAAGCTGTTTGCCGCTGATGGTTTACCTAAAAATGAGCGCGTTCAACTACCAACTTTAGAGGAAATCCGTTATTACCTGAGTGTAGTTAGAGAAGAAGTTTTGAATTACCTAGAGGTGGCTGATGTAGAGCAAGAGGAACGTCTTTTGCGCTTTTTGCTTCAACACGAAAGCCAACATAACGAGATCATTACTTTCATTTTGGAATTACTTAGGACTCAGGAGTCAGGAGTTAGGAATCAGGAGTCAACAGACAGGAGTCAGGAGTTATTATTCCCGAATTGTCCTTCTGAGATGATCCAAATTCCCGCAGGAGAATTTGAGATCGGAAACAACTCAATTGATGCACTGGATAACGAGCAGCCTGTGCATCGGATATATTTAGAAGCCTACTGGATTGACCGATACCCTGTCACTTGTGGGCAGTATCGGGCATTTATAGAAGCGGGAGGTTACCAAAATTCTTGTTGGTGGTTGCCATCTGGGTGGGAATGGCTACAAGCTGAGTCTGCGGTTCAACCACTTTACTGGTGTTATGATCCCGCTTGGCATAATCACCCAGTTTGCGGTGTCAGTTGGTATGAAGCAGAAGCTTACTCACGGTTTGTTGGCAAGCGGCTACCCACAGAAGCCGAGTGGGAAAAAGCAGTAAGTTGGGATGCAAAAGCTAATCGTCGCCGCATCTATCCTTGGGGGGATGAAAAACCAACCCCAAGACATTGTAATTTCTCAATTCCTCATCAGGATTTAGCTTCTCCCCAAATAGGGAAGACAACTGCTGTAGATGCTTACCCGGCTGGGCAAAGTGCTTACGGGTTATACGATGCTCTGGGAAATGTCTGGGAGTGGACTGCTTCGTGGTTTGATCGTTACTCTGGTTTCCAAAGTTATCCTTACGTTGGATACTCGCAAGTTTATTTCGACCAACAGCACCGAGTTTTGAAAGGCGGGAGTTGGGCAACATGTCCTTGGTCACTGCGTTCTAGTTTTCGCAACTGGTATCACCCCACCGTGCGCCAACTTTTTGCAGGGTTTCGCTGTGCATCCAATCGTAGTCTATAACGAGACAGGGGGTAGCTGCTGCTTTACTCCCCCTGTTCAAGAACAGCCTGCTCAAACAAATAAATTCGTACTGACGTACCGCATTGGGGTAGATTCTTTGAAGAATAATAACTCCTGACTCCTGATAAGTACCTACACAAGATTATTTACACATCCGATTTCTTTAGCAATGAGATTTTTCAAGGGTTTGAGATCAACCCAGTATGTAATTAGACTGAACCGTATTGACTTATACTGCCTTCCCGCTATACATGAATACCAAGGATAGGTAATCTTACACAAGCGCTGCGGGGAGTAATTGCAAATCACAGAACTTTTGTACCATTGTTGTGAATTTCTGTCAAATATTTCAAAACAAGCTAAAAAGTTCAGTCAATCTAGCCCAGGCAAGATGTTATTGATTGTAGCTGTATGATTCACTGGCTGACTATCGGTGTTTTCTTTTAAAGCATCACTGTGACCGTCAACCAGATGGAGGTTTAATGAGAATATCTCAAATAGGCGATAGCAAATTTGGTTATAAAAACGCTAATGAAGAACGTTTAACAGTACAGTATTTGCAAGAAGCAAATCCAATAGTCTCTCCTCATCTTGGCACTGATGTGGTAAAAGGATTGACTCAAACACCCAAAACTTTAGCTGCTCGTTACTTCTACGATAATCGTGGTTCTGAACTCTTTGAGCAAATCTGTGAGTTACCAGAATATTACTTAACACGTACCGAAACAGCAATTTTGCAGCAGTGTGCTGGTGAAATTGCACAAGTGACTGGCGCTTGCGAACTAGTAGAACTTGGCAGTGGGAGTTCCACTAAAACCCGTATTTTACTAGATGCTTACAATCAGCTAGGCTACTATATACGCTATCTGCCAATTGACGTTAGTGCGGGAATGCTTGAAAGCAGTGCTAGGCAGCTACTTGTAGATTATCCATCTTTGGAAATTCATGCAATGGCAGGAACTTATGAGTCGGCTTTGGCACAACTAGAACCTACGCAGTTACCCAGTCGGATGATCTTTTTTATTGGGAGCAGTTTAGGTAATTTAAATATCCAAGAGTGTAAAGCATTCCTCAGAAAAATTACGGATGCTTTGCAGATAGGAGAATATTTCTTGTTGGGGATAGATTTGCAAAAGCCCAAACACATTTTGGAAGCAGCTTATAACGATAGCCAGAAAGTTACAGCAGCTTTTAACCTTAACATGCTGGAGCATTTAAATTGGCGGTTTGATGGCAATTTCGATACAACCCAATTTTCTCATTTGGCGTTTTATAACGAAATTGAGCAGCGAATAGAAATGCATTTACGCAGCTTGCGATCGCAAACTGTCGAATTACGCGCTCTCAACCTCAACGTTAATTTTGCACCGGCTGAAACCATTTTCACCGAAATTTCCCGCAAATTTGACTTACACGCCATCCAACAAGAACTTAAAGCACTGCATTTAGTACCAAAAAAGGTGTGGACGGACGAAAATAAATGGTTTGGTTTGTTACTTTGTCAGTTGCAGGCATAGCTAGTAAGTAAGGCGTTTGCCCTACTTACTAAAAACTTCGGCTTTGCAGAGAGTGCGGGATGAATTGATATTTTTGTCTAAGGCGCAAAGTCGATTCTTCGCGACGACAGTCGCCTGGGCGTGGGAAAACGCCTCTAGCGCGATGCCTCGCCTTTGCGCTCCTGCAAAGTTCAAGAACGTACAGCAGCAACGCCAAAACTTCTTCTTTGTGAGTAATGGATGTGGGTTTAGGAATTTACAACCCCTTCAACTCAATAGGTACTTCAACATAGTGACTAATACTGGTAGGTTGGGGAATGGGCAACCCGTCTTTAAGTATCCCCTCTATATGAAATTCGATTGCTTCGGCAATGAGTACCTTAACTTCCTCTATGGTTTCACCCACAGCTACACAACCAGGTAAATCAGGAACATATGCGCCGTAGCTAGTTTCCCCCTTTTCAATCACAACGGCATAAAGCATTACTCATCCTCCAATTGTGCTTGTCTCCAAACATTTTTCAGAGTGCCAATTGGCACATCAACATTTGGTTTGCCAGATAGTGTAACAGTACCGGGTTGACTGAGATGTTTGAACTGTCGATGACTACCTCTTATTCTATCAAGAAACCAACCATCGGCTTGCAGTCGCTTGATAACATCTCGTACCTTCATGCAACTTCTCAACTGTATATATATTGTAATTTATATTACAGATACAGTGATTTTTTAAGGGTACTTAATGACCGAGAAAGTTATTTGTATACGCCATATTTCGGGACAGACAGATAGGATCTGCCCCAAAATTCACTTGGTTAACTCACTGTTCAACTCATTAAATGGTCGCCGCTTCAATTCCACTGAGTCAGTACGTGGTAGTAAATCAAACACTTCTCTTAATTTGTCGTCTATCTTCTCATAAGGCACTTGACCCTTCTCATTGAGAACAACTTTACCCGAACGATCTATAACCACAACTTGGGGAACACCACCGGAATAGTAATAACCTGGTTCTTTCGGACTGTATGTTTGTTGAAATGAGATATCATCTACTCTTACAGGGATAATCTCTGCTGCTTTTCCGTAAAATGACTGTATTCTTGATATGACAATAGTATATTTCTTACAATCACTACTATCATCTACATAGAACGTCAATATTGCAGGTTTATGTTGTGCTAAAGCTTGAGCGAGGGTCACTTTAGGAGGAATCAACGAACCGTTTCCAGCAAAGACCACAAAAATATTACCATCGTATCTGTCGTTATCAATAGCGGCAAAAGCTGAGCGCGTGTCTGTCAAAAATAAGCATGCAAGCAGCAGGAATACTGATAAAAACCGCCGCCAGTCTAATATTCTGGTAAGTGGATATTGACTCTTTAAAATTGACAAGGGGACACGGAGACGCACAGACGTAGGGAACTTTTTAGCGTCTATGTCATTCCTATATTGGCAAACTTCTAGAATGCGATTGGAGAAAAATTGCAATTTTATGCTTGTCATCAAAAGGAACCTTTCGCGCTACTATTTTCCGTAAGTTTATGCTGAATTCAGCAACTAATGGTGGATATATAATTATGTCCGCCACCAACTTTATAAGATACCGCCTGAGGAGTACATGGGGAACAAGGAGGCAAGTCCGTTATTATTTTCACACAAAGCCCTGCTCCCTATCTCCATGCTTCCCCTCTGCCCTTTTTATTAACTGAATATGGAAAAAATTAAACTTGTAGATAGGTTGCGACTGGGTTTAGCTGTATCAATAGCAAAAAGCGTAACGTTAGGAGTGCGATCGCTGCGCTTGGGTGCGGCTAGTGTTTTACCAGGAGCGATCGCGCGACGCATTGAACCTCGGCTGTTGCAATTATTAAGTCAGCAAGTCAAAAGTGGAGTGATTCTGATTGCTGGTACTAATGGCAAAACCACCACATCGCTACTCTTACGCTCAATTCTAGAACGCATGGGCTACCGTGTCGCTCACAACTCTACGGGTGCCAATCTAGAAAATGGCTTGATGACAGCACTCTTAGAAAACACCAATTTGGTAGGTAGTCTGGATGTTGACTACGCTATTTTGGAAGTAGATGAAAATATTGTCCCGAAGGTATTGACATCACTCCAACCTCAGATAATTGTCTGCTTAAACTTATTCCGTGACCAACTAGATAGGTACGGAGAAGTTGACACAATTAGTAAGCGTTGGACAAAGGTGATCTCTACTTTACCACGTGAAACCGTTGTGATTTCCAATGCTGATGACCCAACCTTATCTTATCTCGGTCAGCAGTTACCTCAACGGGTGCTATTCTTTGGCTTGAGTGAAACTCAACATTATCTAGGGGAAATTCCTCATGCCGTTGATTCTATCTACTGTCCTCACTGCGGTCATTCTCTTGACTACGAAGGTGTATACTTGTCCCATTTAGGGGATTTTAGCTGTCCCCAATGCGGTTTTCGTAAAAGTCAACCGACTCTTGAAAGTAAGGAATGGCCGCAAATTCTCGTTGGTTTGTACAACAAATACAATACTTTAGCTGCTGTGACTGCTGCTAAAGAGTTGGGAATTGATGATGCGACTATCTTAGATACTATACAAAACTTCCAGGCGGCTTTTGGTCGTGCGGAAGATTTATTCGTCAATGGTAAGCAGGTACGAATTCTGTTATCAAAAAATCCTGTTGGGACAAATGAAACCATTCGAGTCGTGACTGAAAGTGACGATCACACAACACTGCTGGTTTTGAATGACCGGACACCCGATGGAACTGATGTATCCTGGATTTGGGATGTAGATACAGAGAAATTAGTAGAACGGGGAGGGACTCTAGTCGTGAGTGGCGATCGCGTCTACGATATGGCTTTACGTCTACGCTACAGCGATCGTAGTACGAGTGATTTAAATTTGATTGTTGAAGAAGATTTACGACAAGCAATAGCTAAAGCTTTGGAACACACACCAGATAATGAAACTTTGCACATTCTTCCTACCTACTCAGCCATGCTGGAAGTCCGAGAAGTGCTGACAGGAAGAAAAATATTGTAGGGGTAAGTTTCATTAAACAATATTGAAGACAATAAATGAGAACAAGCTGGACACTATACCGCAAATAAGAGAAGGAATTGACACGAAATAGCGAAAGATATCATATTATGATATCATATATAAGTGGTATTGTTTTGGGTGATAAATGCTGAACAGTAAACAACAAAAAACTTTGGAGGATATATTTGAAACACCTACTCGCTCTGATATCACATGGACAGAGGTAGAGAGTTTGTTTTTATCGCTAGGCTCTGTTGTTCAGCAAGGAAAAGGTTCTCGTGTTCGCGTAGCATTAAATGGCATTAAGTCGGTTTTTCATGAACCACATCCTCAAAAACAAGTGTCTAAAAGTACAATTAAAGACATTAGAGAGTTTTTGATAACCGCTAATGTAAGTCCATAAGAACAATTAAAAAAATTGTTTTTATACCTGAAACAAAAACACCGTTAACTGTCATTTTAAAAGCAGAAAACCACAAAAGGAGTAGTAATTAAACCTATGTTTCAATATAAGAGTTATACAGGCGACGTTGAAATTGATGTAGAAAGTGGAATGCTTACCGGACGAGTGATTGATATTAAAGACGTTGTGTCTTTTAAAGGAAAAACTGTAGAAGAAACTCGTCAGGCATTTGAAGAATCTGTCGATGATTACTTAGAATTTTGCACTGAATTAGGAGAAGAACCAGATAAGCCTTTTTCAGGTAAACTTCCTTTTCGTACCTCTTCTGAACATCACCGAAAAATTTTTATAGCTTCTAGAAAAGTTGGAAAGAGTATTAATGCGTGGATGGATGAAACATTAGTCAAAGCGGCTGATGAAATCATTCACGCTTGAAGTCAAGAGATGGAAAATAGCTATCGCCTTTTTTCCAGATTGGTCTTAATTTATATTTTGTTTAATGTGTTAATGCGTAATTCCTACAAACAACATTGACGGCAAACACAACATCTGGTAAAACCCGCCCTTATCGTTGTGGCAGAGTTATAATTTTAATTCCTCCTTCCTTCTATTCTTAATGCTTATTCAACATTTCCAAATGCTTGCACGTTACAACACGCTAGCAAATGGCAAGCTTTATGAAGTTTGTTCGCAGCTAGAAGAGACAGAACGCAAGCGCATTCGACCTGCGTTTTTTAAAAGTATTCACGGAACGCTGAATCATATTATGGTGGGAGATCGAATCTGGATGAGTCGATTTCAAGGCAAAGAAATACCATCGACTGGACTTGATTGTATCCTCTATGATGACTTTGAGGAATTATGGCGAACTCGTGGATTAGAAGATGAATCTATCGAAATTTTTATGTCTGGATTAAAAGAGGATTTCTTGTGCAAAACTATTGATTACGTAAATAATCAAGGTAAACTTTATTCTGATCCAGTTGATTTATTACTAGCACATTTTTTCAACCACCAGACACATCACAGAGGTCAGATTCACGATATGCTAACCCAAACAGAAATCGCCCCACCAGTTCTGGATATGCATCGAGTTATTAGACCATAGGTGGAAAAAAGTTAGGGACGGAGACAAAATAAAATGCAGAACCTTTATCAACTAGAGTTGTACCCAAAG
>JAQYWP010000324.1 GCA_029379285.1 Rhizonema sp. PD38 | reverse complement strand
CAATAAGTCATGGGAAATTGGCGGTTGGTAAAATTTGACTTTGTACCCCATCTTTGTCATGCGATTCAGAGGGGTTCTGAGATTCTTACCTGCCTTCCCTTGTAAGGAAAAGGCGTTCAGATCAACCACCCCTTCTTTGCCAATATTGAGAACTTTAAACCCTAAAGACTTGTACATGTCTATCTCATCGGGCAAAGTTTGGTAGAAAGCGGGGTACCAGTCATTCCGTTGGCAAAATTGCTGAAAAGCAATAATAACCTCCTGACGATCTTCAATCGGACCAATGGGATCTCCTAAGGCGATCGCACCTCTTCCTTTTGGAACATAAGCAATGACACTACGACCAGAAGGACTAAAATAGTAACTTTTGTCACTTAGTAAAGTAAATGCTGCTAATGAAGAGCAGCCATACTGTTCCACAATTTCTCTTGCCCTTTGCCGCTCTCGCGGTTCAGTAGAATTACGTACAAATACTGGCTTTAAAAGCATTAATAAAGCATAAGTAAATGTACTTGCAGCGATAACATAGATCGAATTGGCGAAAAAGGTGCCAAACTTACTTTGTGGTTTTAGTCCCAGGTTATCTTCAGTAAAGAACATTGCCAGAGTTTGACCTATGGCTTCACTCCAATTAAAATCCTCCGAAAATTTGCCGTCTAACAAGTAAAATCCAATCGTTCCATATGCCAAGGTAAAGAGTAAAGCACCTATCAATACCCGGACTCCCTGTGCTATCGAAGGAGGGTCTGATTTGGCTGTAAAGATATGTCGCATCAAAAGTAATTGCGCTAGCAGAACTCCTGATAGAACACTTTCTTCAAAATCCAATCCCTTAAGTAAGTTACTGATGATGGAAATAATGAGTAAACTAATGGTAAGCAACCAGGCGACTCGTTTCCGGCGCAACAAGTTTGTTGCGAGTGTCAGCAAGACAAACCCAGTTAGTGCTGCGAATATATGACCACTGGCAGTAATCTCAAAGGGCAAAAAGTGCTTCAACCAGTGATTTCGCCCGTGTTGGTTTGGTGTCACTGATGACAGCAAGTTCACAACCCCAACTAATCCGGTTAGGATTGCTGCACTCCAAAGTCCGAGTCGATTTCTTAAGTCATTATTCATTAGTCATTAATTAAGAGATAGGAGGCAGGGGTAAGCATAAGGGCAATTAACATAAAAGTCTGTCGTGTAAACAAGCATAGCAATCTGTAAGCTTAACCCTTACAAATAATACATCCTGATGATTGATAACTAATAGCTGAATGCTTACACGGAGAGTATAAATTGGGATAACGTAGACCGGAGGGGTTTTACTTGTTCTTTATATTAGTTTTGTTGTAGTGCACCTAAATTAAATACTAGTAAACGTTAGAGTAAAAAAATTGCCAAGAGAGGCACTTCATGAATTAGAAATAAATGATTATTTCATCCAAAACCATAATTTATTCTTATTCTTATTTTGTTCTAAGCTGATGTCCGTAGCGTGGGCTATCTGGGAGAGTTGAAATTGTTCGCCGACAAATGTTAAAGAATCTGCTAGGTGTTCGCGCCAATAGGTCCAAGTATGACTTCCGGGATACTTACGAAACATATTATAAATTTTTTGTTGCTTAAGCACCTGAGTAAAATCTCTAGCTTGTTCAAGTTCTTCAGTATCTGAAATACCTGAATCCAGGTAAACACGCAACCGTTTTTTAGCTTCTGGCGAGATGGTGTCAACATAACTGATCGGACTATTTTGCGGACCGCTCTTATCCTTAAAATAACCACTGTGACTAAACAAAATAGAGAAGTTATTTAAGTTATGCAATCCCACATTCATTGCACCCCAACCGCCAGAAGATAGTCCTCCCATCGCCCAGAAATCAGGATTGGGTATTGTACGATAGCGGCTTTGGACGATTTTTACAAGTTCGTTCCCAACTGCTGTGGAAACTTTACCATGAGGACCATCAATATATTGAGGGTCCCAACGAGCACTTGAACCACGATCATCATTACCATCGGGTGTAATCACAATACTAGGTGAAAGCTTCCCTGATGCATACAGTTTTGTGAGGGTTTTGAGTGCAGCCCCCTTCTTTTCAAACCAGTCTGTGGGATTCCCGTGTCCGCCATGAAGGAGAAAAATCACCGGATAGCGCTGCTCTGGGTTTTCTACATATCCAGGAGGTAAAGAAACGCCATAAGTCCGATTTTCTCCCATAATCGGGCTATAGTAAGACTCAATTTCATAAGTTAGGGCAATAGGTTCGTTGGCAGTTGGTTGTGGCGGTAGGATATTTGATGTTGGTTGTGCTTGTAAACCAGGTAAATAATCACAGCTGGCTAAGGTAAGTACTGAAACCAGCATCAGAATTTTAGGTCGAAAGGAGTTCATAAATATTTTCCGTCGTTAGTTGACAATAATTTCGCTAAGAGTATATACAGTGATTTCCAGAAAAATCCAAAATTATTAGCAATTTATAATACCAATAACTGAGAAATTAGGGCAGGGAGTCAGAGTAGCCTGTGGTGTGGCTTGTTAGTATAGAAATAAAAATAACCAATTGGCGATCGCTCTTCGTACTGTTGTCGGCACAGTTATCAAACTGGCGATATACCAGGTTGCTCATAAATTGTTAAACTTGAAAAAGTATGTTGCTGTCATTGTCATCAATCGCGAGTTATAGTTAATAGTCTCTATGTGCCAGTTTTTTTGTTCCCCAGTCAGCTGGTAAACTTTTAGTTTGGTCTTTATGTAAACTCTCCAAAAAGTAACTGAGTGTATGGTTGAGTTATAACCCATGAAATTATCAAGGATAGTCATTTATTCTCATTAAAAGCCGTTTCTCCGCATAGTCTTCAAATTTACCCGTTCATTCGTCATCTCTATTGCCGGATTTGATGAACTGAGTAATACCATAATTACGAATTACGAATTATTGACACTGTCTTTATGTTTAAAAAGCTTCAACACAACTTTAGCTCTTTGTTCGGTTTACTGCTCCTAGTGCTTTCTCTATGGGCGATCGCTCAAGAACTGCGAGGGTATAGCTACCGTGATGTGTTAAACTCTCTAGAGGCAATTCCTAAAAACCGCTTAAGTTGGTCAATTTGGTTGACAGCTTTGGGTTATATAATAATGATTGGGTACGATAGTTTAGGTTTTCGCTACATTGGTCGTTCCTTAAGTTTAAAAAGAATTGCATTTACTAGCTTGCTAAGTTGTGTATTCAGCAATACTATAGGTTTCGCCCTCCTAACTGGCACTGCTATCCGCTATCGTTATTACTTGAGTTGGGGAGTCTCAGCACTGGCGATCACTCAAATCATTGCTTTCGCCAATTTCACTTTTTGGTTGGGAATGTTTGCTGTTGCTGGGATCATGTTTCTCGCCAACCCTCTCACAATTCCCCCGCAACTCCATTTACCTTTTGCAACAGCGCGTCCCATCGGTGTCATTTTTTTATCATTAGTTATTGCCTATTTGCTAGGAAGTATTTTTATTAAACAACCGTTAAGGATTCGTTCTCAAGAATTTCTCTTTCCTTCCTTCAACATATCCGCTTCACAGATTTTAATTTCTAGCTTGGACTGGATTTTGGCTGCCGCAACCCTTTATGTACTCTTACCCGCCAACACCACATTATCCTATCTGGACTTTTTGGGAGTTTACTTACTGGCTATGTTTGCAGGTGTAGTAAGTAATGTCCCTGGTGGTTTAGGAGTTTTTGAATTCGTCATTTTAGAGATTCTCTCCCCTCAAATTTCTAAAACCGCCGTTATCGGGTCAATGCTAGCATATCGCGGAATTTACTATTTCTTACCTTTGATTGTAGCAGCAGGTATACTGGGAGTCTATGAAACGAAATACCGTTCAAAAGGAAATTATTAGCGAAAACAACTAAAGCCTCACTTTTTAAGGGGGGTTGGGGGCTTCACAGCTGCTAAGATAAATGTGATCGCTTCTTCTGTATGTTCCTCAATCATTTTTGGACTAAGGCGATCAATATCTGGTGTTAAGTATTTCCAGTTTTCATGCACTGTGAAGTAAAATAGACAAACGCTCAAAATATGAGTCAATGCCAAAAATGGCTTGAGCGGACGAAAACATCCTTCTGCCATACCTCTGTCCAAAACCTTAAGTAGGTGTTCGTGAAGATTCAAAACATTACATTCCCTAAAATAAGCCCCTTGATTTTGACTAGCTTCTTGAAACCAGAGCATTTGACGTTGAGGGTTTTTGGCTTCATTTGAAATTGCAACACGAATAATCTGCTTCAGAGCTTCTTCTGAGGAAAAAGTATCAAAGTTTAATTGCTCCAGCATAACTTGCACTTCATTGACTGGGCGTTGTAAGACTGCTTTATACAAGTTCTCTTTGTTCTCAAAATAATAGTGAAGCGTTGCGGTTGTCACCTTGGCGTGTTCGGCGATCGCACAAAGGCGCGCACCTTTTAAGCCATGTCGTGAGAATTCTTGCTCTGCGGCATTTAATATTTGCTGCTGCGTCACTTCAGCATCTCGAAATGGCCGGACTGATTTAGCAACTCGTTTACCTGATCGAACCACAGTATTTTACTCCTTTTGGTGCTAGAAGATTACTGTTGAGGGAGAGGAAGGGACAGGGGAGGAGGGGGAGAGAAAATTGCATTGGTAATCTAACACCAGAGCAAAGGGTGTCATTCATAGTTTGTTCTTTTATCGTAGCAAAGAGCTACCATTACTGAAGGTGTTCAACCTCTAGATTGACGCAACAATAACTCATTGATAAACTTACTAATTAATTAGTAATTTATTTTAAGCAATTATGAAGCAATTGCAGGGTACACCATGGCTTTTGACACATCGTTCAATGATAAAGCCGAATAAACCCATAAAAATTTCTTTGTTGGGCAATGATTACGTTCTTTGGCAAAGTAACGATGGTGAAATTATTGCCTTGCCCAACGCTTGCCCTCATATGGGGGCAATGCTGTCAGAGGGATGGTGTGTGACAAAACCTGATGGCAGTAGTATGATCGCCTGCCCTTTTCATGCGTTGGAATTTGATCGTTCAGGTTGTACAGTGCTTCCAGGTTTTAACAAACAAACTAAATCGTTAATGCAGCCGCTAGAGTTAATCATCCAAGGGGATTTGATATGGTCTTATGGAGGTTATGAACCTTTGATCCCAATTCCAAACATCATGAATGAGATTGCAGCAGAGTACAAATTCATCGGAGTTACGGGCGAGCGCAGCATTCCGGCTGATATTCTGAGCTTGCTGCTGAACATGCACGACTATAACCATCAAAATGGCACGCATAGAGAGTTATTTGAGATTGAACAAGTCCATGTGAAGCAGTTCATTGATGAAGGGTTGCATTCTCATGCTTACTTGTCGCAGCCTAGGAAAAAACCTAAATTTCGTGACATTCTGAAAAACCCCGGTTTGCTGGCAATGCCAAAAGTGTTGGAAGCTCATTTAGAAAACTTTTTTCCGTTCATGGGAGTGATGCACGGTGAGAATAAACTGCTGAGCTTGAAAGAATGTCACTTCTATCTTCCAGAAGCTGATCGTCAATCTCGTGTGTTTGTGTTGATGTACATGAAAGCGCATTCTCCGATTGCACACTTGATTAAAGGTAATCTGCTGAAGTTGATTGATGTGGTTGTGGATCAAGACGCAAAGATTTTAGGTAAGATTTACGCCAATACACCACAGAGAATCAAGTTAAACAATGAAGTGGGAATGAATTGGATCCGGCGAAATTTTGCAAGTTTTCCAGCTGTGGCTGAACCAAATCTATCCCAGTAGTTGCCAGCAACGTCACAATTATTACCGACAGATTAAAGCTACAGTCTGTTTATCAATAAATAGTTATACTTTAATATCAACATTTCTATAAATGATATCATGTCCGGTAACGTAACGTTAATACGGTCTGAACCTCACCGAAGAAAGGCAGAGGGCAGAGGGCAGAGGGCAGAAGGGAAGAATTTTTTCCTCCTCTGCTAATGGGTCCCATGCCCCTAAATTCATTTATGAAAAACAAAATAAAGATGTATTTCGAGACGCGTAGCGCTTCGGAATACGGCGTCCAAATTAAATAGAACGCGCATTTTTTATTTATGGGGATACATAGCTGCCTTCTGCCTTCTTAACCTGCTCCTCGCTTGCACAGGGTTGGGGAGCCAGTGCGCATGAGGCGTTTTCCCTCGCCCAGGTGAGGAGCGTGTTGATGGAAATTATGGTTAATTAACCGGACATGATATGACTAAGGGTGAGCGGGTTTCCTCGCCCCTACAAAGAATAAGAATGAACGCATAATTAATTTTCTCTTTGGTCTAATGCATAAAGAAGCGCATTGAATGTATAATATACCTAACACTCGATCAAGGATTGAAAGCATCGAGGACTCAAAGAAATAAGATTTCCCTATGCCTCTAAATTAATCCCTATATGGGATAGAAAAGAAGCCAGGCTTAGCCTGCACAGGTGTCAATCCAAGTACCATTAATCACATGAGATAAGGGTTATGGCGCTCATAGTTCAGAAATACGGTGGAAGCTCTGTCGGTTCGGTAGAGCGTATTCAATCTGTTGCACGACGAGTTTACAAAACTGTTCAAGCAGGAAATTCTGTCGTCGTGGTTGTTTCCGCAATGGGTAAAACTACTGACGGACTAGTTAAATTAGCGCATGACATCTCGCTAAGTCCCAACCGTCGAGAAATGGATATGCTCCTTTCCACTGGGGAGCAAGTATCCATCGCCTTAGTGAGTATGGCATTGCAAGAAGTTGGACAGCCAGCAATCTCTCTAACAGGCGCTCAAGTAGGAATTACAACAGAAGCTGAACATACCCGCGCGCGTATTTTGCATATAGCAACTGATCGCATAGAACGACATCTTAATCAAGGTAAAGTTGTCGTCGTTGCTGGGTTTCAAGGTATGGTGAGTACAGAAGATTGGGAAATTACAACCTTAGGACGTGGCGGTTCAGATACCTCAGCAGTCGCTTTAGCCGCAGCATTACGTGCAGATTTCTGTGAAATTTATACGGACGTACCTGGTATTCTCACCACCGATCCCCGTCTGGTTGCAGACGCACAACTCTTGGATGAAATTACTAGCGATGAAATGCTCGAACTTGCCAGCTTGGGGGCAAAAGTTCTGCATCCTCGTGCTGTGGAAATTGCCAGAAATTATGGTGTTCCCTTAGTGGTGCGCTCAAGCTGGACGGAAGAAAAAGGAACTTGGGTGATTTCACCACAACCCATACCGCGAACACTCATTAACCTAGAAATTGCCCGTGCTGTAGATCATGTAGAATTTGACACCAACCAGGCAAAAGTGTCACTACTGCGCGTACCAGACAAACCAGGCGTAGCAGCTAAATTATTTGGCGAAATTGCCCGTCAAAATATAGACGTAGATTTAATCATTCAATCAATTCACGATGGTAATACGAATGATATCGCGTTTACTGTAATTTCTTCATCATTAAACCGGGCAGAAGCAATCGCAGATGCTACTGCTCCGGTTTTGCGTTCGGATCGCGAAGCTCATGAACAAGCTGAAGTGATTGTAAAGCAAGAGATTGCCAAGGTTAGCATTGTCGGCGCGGGAATGATTGGGCGTCCCGGCGTGGCGGCAAAAATGTTCGCTACCCTTGCAGAAGTTGGTGTAAACATCCAGATGATTTCCACCAGTGAGGTGAAAGTGAGTTGCGTCATTGATAATGCAGATTGCGATCGCGCAGTGGCTGCACTTCGTCATGCTTTTGAGATCGAACAAAGCGGATTTGAGGAAGCAGCGATATGTTCCCTCTCTTCCCCCAACACGGAGTTTCCCTTAACGCCAAATACATACGCAGGTCCCCCAACGCACTATAATAAGTTCGTGCCGCAGTTTGGCTCAAATGCTGCTGATGCTCAGATAAAGGGTACCCAAGCTTCTCCTTCTGGGAGTCTACTCCCCATTCCCCTCGTTCGTGGTGTTGCCCTAGATATGAACCAAGTACGTCTCGCAATTCGCCAAGTACCAGATCGTGCTGGTATGGCGGCAAAGATATTTGGATTGCTGGCACAGCATAATATTAGTGTTGATACGATCATCCAATCGCAGCGGTGTCGGATCATTGATGGTATTCCCCGACGGGATATTGCCTTCACGATTGCACGGATAGATACACAAGCGGCAATGGAAATTCTGAGAGTGCGAGCAGCAGAGTTAGGATGGGGTGAGGTCGTTTTGGATGATGCGATCGCGAAAGTAAGTATAGTTGGTGGAGGCATGGTGAGACAACCAGGTGTTGCAGCTAAAATGTTTGAAGCATTAGCACAGCACCAAATTAATATTCAAATGATTGCCACATCAGAGATCAAAATTAGCTGTGTCGTCGCACAAGAACAAGGTGTGAAAGCGTTGCAACTCATACATGCGGCTTTCGGCTTGGCAGGTAG
>JAQYWP010000323.1 GCA_029379285.1 Rhizonema sp. PD38 | reverse complement strand
ACTATTAAGAGCGCTAAAGCGCATCTACAAACATTATAAGTGTTCAATCGAACATGATAGAATACGCGTATTGTCGGGTTTCCAACTGTCATGGCGAGGAGCATAATTTGGAAGGGGTGATTTGTGGCAAGACGTAAATATGGTCTTATGTCTTGACTCGTAATGATAATCTTCCCTAACTCCTCAGTATTCGTTTATAGCCTTTTTCTTTGAGATTCAACCCCCCACGACCTTATTTACAAGCAGCTAGGGCAAGTGCAAGTTCCTTGGCAGTTTGGTAGCGATCGCGTGGTATCGGTTCTGTCACGCGCTCAATGACTTCTCGCAATTGGGGAGTGATGGTAGGAATTTTAACGACATCAAATCTGAAACCTCGTCCTTTTTGACGGTAAAACTTGAAAGGGTTTTCGCCAGTGAGAAGAAAAATTAGCGTCGGTCCGATAGCATAGAGATCAGATTGAGTCAGTGGTTGTCCGCGTTCTTGTTCCGGGGCGCAATAACCTTCTGCCCCAATGCGAGTTCCAGGCGCGGTACCAATTTCCTTGACAGCACCAAAATCCAGTAAAACTATACTATTGTCAAAATTCCGTACCATGAGGTTGGCGGGTTTGATATCGCGATGGATCAAAGGTGGAGTCTGAGTATGGAGATAATCTAAAACATAACAGGTTTGAATCATCCAGGTGATCGCGCCTTTTGGTGTCACAGGTCCTTTAATATAAATAAGCTTTTCTAAATCTTGTCCGTGGATAAGTTCCATTGCCAAGTACTTTTTCCCTTGTTCTACAAAGAAGTCGTAATACTTGGGAATTCCTGGATAATCGAGAGATTTAAGAGTATATGCCTCTCTGGCAAATAATTCTTGGGCTTTCGCAATGTTTGCCATATCCGCATTCATTTCCTTTAACACCAGGAGTTGGGGATGTCCTGTCATTTTGCCTGCATCCCAAGCGAGATATGTCGTCCCCATACCTCCTTGTCCCAAAGTCCGCAACACCTGATAGTGACGAATGGTTCTTTGTACTGAGATCGGTTGACCGCAGTGAATACAAAACAAATTATTAGGACCGTTTCCTTGATGGGTGCAAACATTGAGCGAGGGAGGTTGTTGTGGCGCAGTTTCCACAAGATTTTGGAACTTCAAAATTGGACCTCCCTGTGCCAGTTGTAGCAGGCAATTATCTGGGAGTTTCCGCTGAGTGACTAGAACACCATCTACGAAAGTTCCATTTGTGCCTTGACTGGTGATAACCCAAGAACTGCCCTGAGCAGAATTGATTTTTCTCAGTTCTAAATGATACCGAGAAACTAAAGTATTATTGATCACAATCTCATTATCCGGCGAACGACCAATCCGAATAACCGATTCGTCCTCAAGACGCCACTGCTTCAGTGCTGTTTTTTTTTGCGGTTCTAATAGAGTCAGCGTGATCATAACAAAGAGTTAGGAGTTAAAAGGAGCAGAGGCGCGGAATGAAGAATTAGGAGGTGCGGAGTGAGAAACCGTATTGGACTTGCTCCTGATTTTCTAACATTCCGCGCCTCCTGTAAGGGCTGGTTTGAAATAAGATTGCATGTACTCAGACGTTACGTAGATTAAACTCGCGACACAGTCCTCCTGCTTCTGATACTCCGTGCCTCCTGTAGGGGTGGGTTTTGTCAGATTTGTGTTTGCTTTTATGATGTTGTTTCTATTCAACCCGCCCCTACTTGCTCCTAATTTCCTGATACTCCCTATTTCCCTCCTTCCACATGTGGTCGTACTTCTGCTCGAATAAGTACAGCTGTAATATTGTCATGACCATTGTAATGGTTGGCTAAATCAATTAATTCTATGACGCCGTCTTCTAGATTAGCGCTGGAATTTAGTAGGGATTCTAAGTTAGGCGTACCGTGGCTTTCTAGTAAATCATTATCTGATAAACCGTCGGAAGCCAGGATGAAAAGGGTATCTTCATTGATTTTAAAAAACTGCACATCGGGAAAGATAAAGTTTTCGTCGCGGGGACCTAAGGCTTGGGTGAGTTGGTAAGCATCCGGACGGGCATAAGCAATTTCGGGCTCAACTCCTCGAGAAATTTCCCGTTGACCGACTTCATGATCTATGGTGATTTGTTTCAATCCTTGCTTGCGAGTTAGACTGTAAAGGCGGCTATCTCCCACATGAGCTACAGCGACTCGTGTATCTTGGATTAAAATCATCACGAGCGTAGTCCCCATCCGCCCGACACCAGAACGAGCATCTTGTTGATTGAGATCGTAAATCTCTTGGTTTGCCTGCCGCACCGCTTCACGAATCTCCGCTTCTGTTGGCAGTTGGTTGGAAACCCAGTGAGTTTGAAAGTATTGTCGCAATTTATTCACTGCCAACGCACTCGCAACTTCACCACCTGCGTGTCCACCCATCCCATCACAGAGAATATACAAACCCCTAGCCTCTACAGTACGACTGCTGGGCAGTTCCACTTTCTCAACTTGGGTTTCAATGCCATAATAGTCTTCATTGTGATCGCGTTGTCGCCCGACATCGGTAAGTCCGACATTTTCTAAACTAACTAACTGCATCGGCAAAAGAGCCGTTGGCAGAGTTCCAACTTTTAATGGACTTTGTTCTTCGTCATCTAATTGCAATGTCGTCGGCGAGGAAGTCCTGATTTCAGGTACGGAGGTGATCCCTTGCAAATCGTTAGCGATCGCCTGCAAGCGCAATTGTAACTGCGACACTGTCTGAATCTGACCCACTTCCACTTCCCCCAACAACTGCACCATCGCACCGAATTGGGTACGTTGGGACTGTCTAAAGAGTGCTTGCCAAATTCGTCCTAAAGTTTTGATTGACGGCTGCTCTTCCGGAGGAATTATTTGCGCTTCTGTTCCTTGTGATAATTGAGACTGAGGAATATTCTGCTTATTTGATTCTACATACAACCTTTGTAATGCCACCTTCTGGTCTTCATCCAATCGCAGATTCGACCACTCCAACAGACTTTGACGACAGTTCACTGTTTCCAGAAGTACCCAGAGTTTGGTCATCTGATAGAAGCAGTGTACAATCTGTAAGGATGAAATACTGTCGTCATGCCACAAATCCACTAAATGTTGCCAATGTGAACGGTCTTCCAAAAGAATGACCTGTATATTATCTTGCTGCCATGCATCGTGAATTTTGGGTATTCCTTCATGAAGCTGGGATTGGAGAGTGATATAAGGTATGGCAAAACTGGGTATTCTACTTGCCTCTGTTGACGGCATTACCAGAGACTGTTGCTTATTTGCTACCATCACTTCAAGAGGTGACACTTGATAGGGCTTGCAGTCTAAAACTCTCACATACACCTCACCAGTATCACCGATCTCCTCTATTGACTCTAGCAACTGATAACGGTACTGCGAGTCTAAAAAAGAACCTGCATGTAATGAAGTCGAATAAGACAAGCAGATTGGGGGAGGTTGCGAGGCGGACACATTTTCAGTCTCCTCCGCCATTGAATCTAGAGTTGCTGTAGTCACAGGAACCTGCACTGTAAGCGAGTCGTCCACCGTAGGTGAATTACTTCGGGAACCCTCCTGTAGCATCGTAGCTTCTTCTGGAGATAAATCCTCCACCGAACTACTTGCTATCTCTGTGCTTCCTCCTATCTCCACCTCATGAAGAGCATCCCCAACTTCAGCAGTGGTAATTATTGTCCACCAAACTGTTCCGCACTCTGCACCGCAGTTATCACACTCATGTGTATTCACTGCTACTATTGTACCGCATTGAGGACAAGCCCTGGATATCAGGGAAGTACCACAGTTTTGACAAAACTTATTATTATCTGAGTTTTCAGATTTACACTGAGGGCAAATCAGCATTGTGGAAGTTCCTTCTTTCCCATTCCAAAGTGCTACAATCTAGCAGCCCTTGCTTGCATTAGACATACAATAAATTGTAGTTTTACAAGTGTATTTTGTGGCAATCGTCATTGTTACGTAAAATAACTAAAAATTTCCGACTTTGGCAAACTAAGTGCTGATACTAAGTTGCCATCACATATGAGCTTACGTGCATTCATTAGCATATATCTTTATATTTTAGGTTACTCTTGTGAAGGACAGGGAACAATTTCACATAGGGAGGACGGAAGATTTGTCTGCATCAAGAACGTTCCTGCTTCCTCTTTTTCTATTCCCTACTCCCAACTTCTCACTCCCGCTCTTCCTAACGGTAGTAATATCGTAAAGTAAGTACAGTATAACTTACTTTCAGCCTTAATTATTCCTCCTAAGTGCTTAATGAGTTTTTGGACAAGTGCTAGACCTAAGCCTGTACCACCTTGAGTGCGAAAATCATTACTGGGAATACGGTAGAATTTGTCGAAGATATATGGTAACTCACTTGCTGGAATTTCCACACCAGAATTAGTGACCTGTAATTTGATGCAATCGCATTGTAATTGTGCAGTCACGGTAATATTTTCCCCTGGAGGGCTGAATTTGCAAGCGTTGGTAAGTAGTTCTATTAAGACACGTTCTAGACTAAATGGATCGCAGACGAGTGGTGGAAGATTAGCAGCTATATCAGTATGCACTTGGTGCATAGAAGATTTGCGATGACCTGTATTAAATAATTGTACCACTTGCACAACCCATTCCTGTACATGAATTTTTTCCAAAACAACAGGTTTGGGGTTTGTCTCTAACCGATACAAATCCAAAAAGTTATTGATCTGGTTGATTTGGCGATCGCATTCATTACTCAAGATTTGGAAGTAGCGTGCTGCTTTAGACTGTTCTATACATGGCTTTGCTATTTCCCCTCCAAAGTTTTGCGCTTGATTCATTGCAATCAAAAGCATCTGAATTGCCATTTTCATGTTGGTGAGTGGCGTGCGTAGTTCGTAGGAAACTGTACCGAGAAAGTCCTCTTGCGAGCTATTGAGGCTGGCGATTTTCTCCAACTGTGCAGTCATTACTTTTTGGCTTTGTTGAAAAGCTGTTTCTACAGCCTTGTACTCGATTTCTGCATGTTTGTACTTTGTAATGTCCTCACAAATTACCATAATGACTGGTTGCTCTTCACCAGGTAATACCCGTGCTACAACTTTTACCCATGAAATCTGACTTGCAGGGCAATCCAAACGAAATTCCCCAGTAATCGGTGTCTCTCTTAACAACCCCAACAATATATCAGATAATCTTTGTCTTTCTGATAAAGCAAATAAGTTAAAAATTGGCTTTTGGATTAATTCTTCAGGAAGATAGCCAAGACAGTCAGCGCCAAACTGGTTGATAAATAAAATTGTTCCGGTTGCATTTAAGTTAAAATATATAGAAGGAATGTTGTCGTACATCCGACAAAACCGCAAAATTTCCTCTTGAGGATGATGCACCGTTTTTGCCGTACAAAGTTCTGAGTTCGCGGCTGAAGGCACAAGTTCCAAACATGGAGGATTTGCATTCACAATATCTTCTTGTTGGCAAGTATGGTGCCAGGCACATTGCTGCTGATCAAGGCTCATAATACTTAAACTTGCACCCAAGGGTTAATTTTAACTACAGGCTGAGAAAGAAAGATTATAATGCTTTTTGCTAAATTTTTATAATTAGCTAGTAGCAGACAAAAGTCAAGATAAATTATTCTCTCCCCTTCCCCCAATATAAGTATGGTTAACTAGTTATCATTCAACTCCTAAGTCCTGAATCCTTAAGTAAAAAGAAATTATTGTCTCTTTTACTCAACAACGCTCCTCGCCTCAACGGGAGCTAGTGTTGTTCAAAGCAGCATCTGTGCTCTGTGAGAAGACGGAGACGCTCCTGTGAACAGTACTGGCTCCTCAACACTGTTTAGGGACAAGATTTACTCCCTACTCCTTACTCTCCCATTACTAAACGCTAAATCGTGTAGCAATTTTAGTTCACTTGATGTCAGATCGCGCCATTGAGCAGGCTGTAGATTATCTAATTTCATGTGGGCTATACTCACTCTAACCAACCGTAAAGTTGGAAATCCTACAGCCGCTGTCATTCGTCTGACTTGGCGGTTTTTCCCTTCTGTTAAAGTCATTTCCAACCACGCTGTGGGCACATTTTTGCGAAATCGAATTGGCGGATCGCGATCAGATAAAAGCGGTTCATGTGGCAACAGCTTTACCAATGCTTTTCGAGTCCGATAATCTTGAATTTTCACACCTTCTTGTAATTGAGTTAAAGCCGCAGCATCAGGAATTCGTTCCACTTGCACCCAGTAAGTCCGCTCATGTCCAAACCGAGGATCGCTCAGGCGATGTTGCAATTGTCCATGGTTAGTTAACAGCAGCAACCCTTCACTATCCCAATCCAAACGCCCCACTGGATACACATCAGCAATTTTGATGTAGTCTTTTAGAGTGCTACGTGTAGGAGTATCTTTTGTAAACTGACTCAGGATACCATAAGGTTTGTAAAAAATCAGACATCGGTATTTACTAGTCATGAGTGATGAGTTAGGAGTTAAGTACTCTTTCTACAGCAATCCTAAATCAAACGTACACCGAACTAAATCTCCGACTTTTCTCAGCAGTCGGGGATCTCTGTCGTTCAATTCTTACAAATCACATTAGATTATTGTCTGATTCTTTTTTGTAAAAGTAATTGTAGTCTATCATCTGAATAGCTAGCAAATAGACTTCAATATAAATTTTAACACGAATTACAAACTTTAGATTTTCAAATAAACTGTATTGTTTTCCGAGGTAAGAATTCCGAAAACGAAAAAATCGGAGGAAAATCTGTCTGTCTTACTTTAAATAATGTGCGTCATTGCTAGAGCAGATGATGTATTCATTCGCACCGGAGAGAATTACAGTGGAATCTAACGTTTTATAACAAGATGGTTCAGTAAAATTTACAGTGAAAGTTCTGATAAATGTATAAGTTTGTTTCTACCAGAAAAATCCTTTTGGTTAATTAAAGGATGCGATCGCTCTTACCCTGCAAGATGATTCTCTGAAACTTTTTATTGTTTGTAATGGAAACTTGTAATAGGCATGAGCAAACCAAATTTTGATGTTCTAAGCAAAGGATGAAACTCGCCCCTACTCACTATTAACTTGGTATTGCTCAAGAGACAGAGGATTCTCGTGCGGAATACGAAGACTCATTGTAAAGTTGTGTTTATTCACGCCAACTTATCTTAATTATTAAACTTCATGCGTCTCAATTTAAATAAAGGTGGTAGAATTTCTTTAGATGCTAGGGGTGCCTGCAAAAGGCTGAGATTACACCCTTAACACCTGAGTCCGGGTAATACCGGCGGAGGGAAGCTACGTTTAGAGGAAATCAAAATATGCGGACAGAATGGGTTGCCAAGCGACTTGGGCAGAGCAATGTTACCCAAATGTACTACGCTCGTCAGGGTGTCATTACTGAAGAAATGCACTACGTTGCGCAGCGGGAAAACCTCCCCGATACGCTAATTAGAGATGAGGTAGCGCGAGGACGGATGATTATTCCGGCTAACATAAACCACACTAATTTAGAGCCGATGTCTATTGGCATTGCTTCTAAATGTAAAGTCAATGCTAATATCGGTGCTTCACCAAACTCTTCCAACTTAGAAGAAGAAGTTGCAAAGCTACTTTTAGCTGTGAAGTATGGTGCTGATACTGTGATGGATCTTTCCACAGGCGGCGGTAACTTAGATAAAATTCGTACTGCTATTATCAAAGCGTCACCAGTTCCCATTGGTACCGTGCCAGTTTACCAAGCTTTAGAAAGTGTCCACGGCAATATTGAAAAGTTGAGCGCAGATGACTTTCTCCACATCATCGAGAAACATGCCCAGCAGGGAGTCGATTACATGACGATCCACGCAGGGATTCTAATTGAACATCTGCCTTTAGTTAAAGGTCGCATCACTGGTATTGTGTCTCGTGGTGGAGGTATTTTAGCAAGATGGATGCTACATCATCACAAGCAAAATCCCCTTTATACTCACTTACAAGACATCATCGAAATTTTTAAGAAATACGATGTCTCTTTCAGTTTGGGTGATTCCCTGCGTCCTGGTTGTACCCATGATGCTTCTGATGCTGCACAATTAGCTGAACTTAAAACCCTTGGACAACTGACTCGGAAAGCTTGGGAACATGATGTACAAGTCATGGTAGAAGGCCCTGGACATGTGCCCATGGATCAAATTGAGTTCAACGTCAAAAAGCAGATGGAAGAGTGTTCTGAAGCACCTTTCTATGTTCTGGGACCATTAGTCACGGACATTGCTCCTGGTTACGACCACATCACTTCAGCCATTGGGGCAGCATTAGCAGGTTGGTACGGGACAGCAATGTTGTGCTATGTGACACCTAAAGAACATTTGGGGTTACCAAACGCTGAAGATGTCCGGAATGGTTTGATTGCTTATAAGATTGCGGCTCATGCAGCCGATATTGCCAGACACCGTCCAGGAG
>JAQYWP010000322.1 GCA_029379285.1 Rhizonema sp. PD38 | reverse complement strand
TGCTACAGCAGAGGAGGAGCGTCGTTTAGCTGAGAAACGAAGGTCAAAGGATTTACCATTCGACCTTCGACCAATAGCATTTGCCAGTTTGGATGACCTAGATTTAGATCTGTTTCGTCGTGTTTATTTACCTTCGTCCTTAGCTATTGAAATCCTGGAAGAAAATCAACGCTCAATTGAGCAACAACTTACAGCAATGCGATTTGTAACAATTGAGCCGTTTAAACCAACTATTTTGGGTGTATTAGTAGTTGGCAATGACCCAAGACAATTCGTTCCCTGCTCCTATATTCAATTTCTTCGCATTGATGGTAGTGAGTTAACTGACCCAATAAAAGACCAAAAAGAAGTCGGCGGTCCGCTTCCTTATTTACTTCGGATACTGGATGAAACTTTGCAAGTGCATATCTCAATAGCGACAAATATCACTGCTAGTCCAGTTGAAATTCAGCAGCCTGATTACCCAATAGTTGCTCTACAACAATTAGCGAGAAATGCTGTCATGCACCGAACTTATGAAGGGACAAATGCGCCAGTGCGGATTACCTGGTTCAATGATCGCATTGAAATTCAAAATCCAGGTGGTCCCTTCGGACAAGTGAATCGGCAAAATTTTGGACAACCAGGCATCACAGATTATCGAAATCCCCACTTAGCTGAAGCAATTAAAAATCTTGGCTATGTTCAACGCTTTGGCGTGGGAATTCAATTGGCACGACAGCAACTTCAAAAGAATGGCAATCCGCCTCTGGAGTTCAATGTTGAAGACAGCTATGTGCTAGTCACACTGAAGAGAAGACCATGAGTACTACGATTGTTGCTTTTTTTAACAACAAAGGAGGAGTAGGTAAAACTTCTCTAGTGTATCATTTAGCATGGATGTATAGAGATTTAGGTTTTAGGGTTGTTGCAGCTGATCTTGATCCTCAAGCTAATCTTACAGCCGCATTTATTGACGAAGATCGCTTAGAACAACTTTGGCCAGATGGTAATCATCCAAAAACTGTTTTTGGTTGTGTACAGCCTTTGATCAAAGCTATTGGTGATATTGCCGCTCCACACTTAGAAGACGTCGAATACCAGCATCAAATGTCGTCGTGGAGTGAAGCATTGGCTCTGTTGGTAGGAGATTTATCGCTATCCGGTTTTGAAGAGCAGCTTTCAGAAGAATGGCCTAAATGCATGGATGGTGATGAGCGTGCTTTCCGTGTCATATCAGCTTTTTGGAGAATGATGCAGAAAACAGCACTAATTCACAAAGCTGACGTGATTTTAATGGATCTGGGACCAAATTTAGGGGCAATTAATCGTGCTGCTCTGATTGCTGCGGATTATATTGTGGTTCCACTTTCACCAGACTTGTTTTCCTTACAAGGCTTACTTAACCTTGGTCCTACCTTACGACGTTGGCGAGAAAACTGGCGAGAACGACTCACTCGAAACCCGGCTGACGATCTGGAGTTACCAAAGGGTTATATGCAACCTGTTGGTTACGTTGTTTTACAACATTCTGTGCGATTGGATCGTCCGGTAAAAGCTTATAATCGTTGGATTGATCGTATACCCAAAGTTTACCGAGAAGATGTGTTAAATCAGCCTAGTGATGACATTATTTCTTTAGAAAATGATCCTAATTGTTTAGCTCTATTGAAGAACTACCAAAGCTTGATGCCGATGGCTCAGGAAGCTCGTAAGCCTATGTTTCACTTGAAACCTGCTGATGGGGCTATTGGTTCTCAAACTAATGCAGTAAAAAATGTCTATCGTGATTTCGAGAAGTTAGCTTGGGCGATCGCACAACGAACGCAGATCAAGAAATCATCCGATATCCTTGACTCCAACCACTTTTAAAGTAGACACTGCCCATGATTTTTTCGCATATAATTTTTTCATGACTAGGCAGTGCTTACTCTACTGCTGCATTGAATTAAACATAATTTAAAATTGATGTTAGGATATAAACCTCAATCATCTGATACTAATCCAGAGATTGATAAGTTTCTCATGCAAGCTTTTCGCAATATGCCTACTTGGAAGAAAGCGCATCTTACCAACGAAGCAACTAAGGCAATTCAACAATGGGCAATTATTGGTATTCGTAATCAAAATCCTAATGCTACTCCAGAAGAAATTTGGTTTCAGTTAGCAGTAAGATGCCTTGGTAAAGATTTAGCAAATCGAGTTCATAAGAATAATATCCAAAAAAAAATAATGGATGCAGAATCAATTAGGTTGATGTTGAGAGTAGCAGAAATTCTTGAGACACTGGCAGTCGATTACCTAGTTGGTGGTTCTGTAGCCAGTTCTATTTTGGGAGAGCCTCGTGCTACTTTAGATGTTGATATAGTAGCAAATTTACAACTTTTCCATGTAAGGCTTTTAGTAGAAGCGATGAAAGGAGAATTTTATATTGATGAGATTATGGTAACAGAAGCAATTAATTGCTGCTCGTCTTTTAATGTTATTCATCTTGACACAATGATAAAAATTGATATTTTTATACTTTCTCAAGAGCCTTTAGCACAGTTAGAAATGCAGCGACGGCAGGAATTGGTAATCACTCAAAATCCTGAACGTTCCGCTTGGTTTGCATCCGCAGAAGATATCATTCTTCAAAAGCTGATTTGGTATCGTATGGGAAATCAAGTTTCTGATCGGCAATGGCGTGATGTTTTGGGTGTGCTGAAAGTGCAGGCTCAAAAGCTCGATTTTAATTACTTAAAGCACTGGGGCGAAAGGTTAAATTTAGTAGATTTAGTAGCACAAGCCTTACAAGAAGCTGGGTTAAGTGAGAAAGAATGAGGTTTGAACTCCAAACAATTTTGGGACATTATCTACGAATGATAATTGTCTTTTGTTCCCGTGAAAGTACTGACTATTTATTCAGGCAAGATATTAGCAAGGGTAAAGTAGCACCATTCGCTTTTCCGACAGTGGAAGTTTTGATAGATTAGCTTTTGGTTTGAGGGACTATGCTTCTACTGGAGTAGAATCGACTTCATCAGATTGCTTTTGCTCTTGTAGCTTGCTGATATATTGATCGCCCCACTCACGCATCATCAGCAAAATTGGTTCCAAGCTACAACCAAATTCTGTTAAAGAGTACTCGACTTTGGGTGGGACTTCAGCATAAACAGTACGTTTCACAACACCATCTTTTTCCAGTTCACGTAATTGCAGCGTCAGCATCCGCTGAGTGCAGCCTTTCGTCAACCGTTGAAGTACGTTAAAGCGTTTGGTACCCTCTAATAAATGAAACAGAATCACTCCTTTCCATCTACCACCAATCACATCTAGTGTGGCTTCAACAGAGCAACCATATTGGCAATCATAATGTCTGTTTCGCATAGTGTACCTCCTACAGGATAATTTTTGATACTACTCCACAAAAATGTGCGTACTTATCAGTTTTAGATATGGTATGCACAATCAAAGTATAGTTTTCAATCACTAAATAATTCATCATGGATAGTTGCAAGCCGCCGATGATGTTGACACCTGATGATATTAAACAAGGGGTGTTGAAGTCATGCAACCACAACAGTAGAAACCTATAAACAAGGGAGTAAAGTCATGAAAGTCTATGAGATTCACAGCGATAAGCCAGGATTAGATGCTCTTACCCTCACAGAGCGATCACAACCACAACCCAATGCCGGACAAGTATTAGTACAAATGCACGCAGCATCTTTGAACTACCGCGATCTACTGGTAACAAAAGGCTCATATGGTGCCAAACAGTTCAAACCAATTATTCCACTGTCTGATGGTGTGGGTGAGGTTATTGCCGTTGGGGAAGGTGTGACGCGGGTTCAAGTTGGCGATCGCGTAGCTGGCATTTTCATGCAAAAGTTCTTATCAGGTGAACTTACCCAAGAGAAGTCTAACTCAACACTGGGAGGAGCAATTGATGGTGTGTTAGCGTCGTACGTGGTGTTTGATGAACAGGGTGTTGTCAAAGTACCGGAACATCTCTCTAATGAAGAAGCGGCAACATTACCTTGTGCCGCAGTGACAGCTTGGAATGCCCTCGTCGTCGAAGGGCAACTGAAAGCTGGTGATACGGTACTTTTGCAAGGAACGGGTGGCGTCTCACTGTTCGCTTTGCAATTTGCCAAAATCTTAGGGGCGCGAGTTATCCTCACGAGTAGCAGTGACGAAAAGTTATTGAAAGCACAACAATTGGGAGCAGATATTGGGATCAACTATAAAGATGTTCCAGATTGGGAAGAAAAAGTTTGGGCATTGACAGACAAAAGAGGTGTAGATCTTGTTGTGGAAGTTGGTGGCGCAGGAACGCTATCCAAATCACTTCGTGCAGTTCGTTATGGAGGTAGAATAGCACTCATTGGTGTTCTCACTGGCACAGCTGGTGATGTTAGCACTATTTCTATAGTGCAAAAACATGTACGGGTTCAAGGCATTTATGTTGGATCTCGTGATATATTTGAGGCGATGAATCGGGCGATCGCTCAACATAAATTGCAACCTGTTGTAGATAGAATCTTTTCTTTCACCGAAGCAAAAGAAGCACTGACTTATTTAGAAAGTGCATCACATTTTGGTAAAATTGTCATCAGTCGGTTTCCAGATTAGATTAAATTTGCAACTGCAATCACAGCAGCCGGAATGAGAATGTTATCAACTTCTTTTGGGCTGCATCCTTCAACAAAAGTAGCAACAAGCGCTAGCAGTAAAATCCGACTGAGATTCAATTCGCTGGGCAAGATCAACCAGACAAAAAAGACACTGGCGGCAAAAGCAAAAATAAACATTGAGACGCTTCCTTCCACACTTTTTTCACTGAAAATTTTGTACTTCCACCTGCCGTAGCGAAAACCAATTATCGGGGCAACCCCATCACCCCAGCCCAAGCTAGCCATCGCTACAATTCCCGGAAAACTTTTATACAATAACGTGCCGCAAATAGTTGCCACAATCACGAAATAAAGCGGACCTTTCAGGAGTTCGCCTCTATCACCCGTGCGTGTCATAGTTTGTACTGCTTCGTCGTGTGGATTGGCAAAAAGCCCTTTCTGCACAAGGAGGGCTATCCATACCACAAAAATTGTCACATTTAAGTACTTTGACCAGTCGAAATCGCTGTAAAGTGGCAAAAACGCAATCACTGACCCCGCACCGATATGCGTAATTTTACGGCTAATATCTGGTGGTATTCCAAACTTTGTTACACCTAAATTCAGCAGTGCCACAAGCCCAAACACGTAAACAAATGTCAGCGCTGTTACTAGCAAATTTCCTTTCAACGGATCGAAACCTAACAAGGCGAATAACATCATATACTTAGCACCTTGAACTGCAACATGGTAATCAACTCATCATGTAAAGTAGGGTAGCCGGAAGTCAGATACTAAGTTCATATCTTGAAAAAAGTAATAGTTTATGCAGCCTAAAGTTGTTTTTGGAAATGCTAATGTTGATGGTGCAAGTCGCTGGGGTTGGTTCGTCGGGCACTTTGTCAGCCTCCCTAACCCCCGATCAACGCCGGATGTGGAAGTCAAATGGACTCATCACAAAGCTGGAGATCAGAGGAAAGAGTGGGCAATGAATGAGGAAGCAACAATTCTCTCTATTCTCATTCGGGGACAATTCTGTCTTCAATTGCCGGATGAGGAAATTCTACTATCTACTGAAGGTGATTACGCAATTTGGTCTCCTGGCGTGCCTCATTGTTGGACTGCTGAATTAGATTCGACTATTTTAACTGTCAGATGGCCATCGAAGCCAGGAGATAGCGTTGCCACAAGCGAGGCAAGTTGAGATTCGAGAATGCCACTTCACATGTCTTCTCCCTTACGAAAGAACTGCTGCAAAATCTCGCTTGGTTTGCGATCCCATGTATCCAAATGGTCGTATATCAGTCCGTCTTGATTGAGTTTGTATGTGGAGAAACCATTAAAAAATACTTTAGCTTTCCAAGGAACACGTAAAATGCCACGTACTGTCCATTTAGCTGTTATTGTTTCTTTGTCTGACTGATTCACTTCATGTAAATCAAAGAAAATTTTTGTAAAAAATAACCGTGCATGAAATCGCAAAGTCCAAAAGATAATGCGATAATTTATTTTTCCTTTAAACTTGTTGACAGGATCTTGAAAGTAAATATCACGTGTGTAAATGTCGTAGGAAATATCCTTTTCAAAAAGTGTTGGTAGATCCTGTTCAAGAGTCTCAATATCTTGGTTTATCTGCAATTGATATTCCACGCGATCGCCTCCTATGATAGATTTCCCCAAAATCGCAAAAACTTCTGCACAATGGAAGGTGACATTGCTTTACTTACACCTTGCGGATTAAGATCTTCATGAGTGGGAAAAGAGGCAGATTGAGCATAGGGACCTTTTCTTAAGACATACCCCAAGGCATTATTGTCTTTTCGCAAACCTTCGTAGAAAAAGAAGACTTCGCCTGTAATTCCGCAAGTACGATTGTATTCAATTGCCTGCAACAATTCATCTGAACTGATCAGATAAGAACCAACCTGCATTAAAATTCCCGGTGCTAACTTCAAAAGTGATGCATCCGTAAACTGCTCGTTTACTAGCTTATCAACAATACCTTTGTAGCTTTTGAAGTCGCGGCGATAAATTTGTGGGTGGATAATATCTACCAGTCCCCTTTCCAGCCAAGTAGGAGAATCTTGTAAGTATTCTTTAAATCCCCAATCATATATACTGGGAGCCATTGATACAATTGCATTGCAATTAACAGCTTTTACTTCTTGGTACAGATGCGCTAAAAAGCCAGTGAGAATATCAGCACGCCACTGTAACCACTGCCGATCTTTAGGGTTTTGTGGGGGATTTTTACCATACTGCTGGCGGTAAGACTCTACAGTACTTTGGTCGTAACCACCTTCACAAGGTAGAGCTGGCAAACGGTCATCTCCTTGAATGCCATCTACGTCGTAATTTTTGACAACTTCTAGTATTAAGTTTAACAGGAAATCTTGAACTTCAGTGTTAAGAGCATTCAGCCACTCAAAGCCGTTTTTCTTCAGCAAATTGCCGTTGCGATCGCTTGCTGCCCAATCCGGTTTTTTTGCTACAAGTAGTCCACCATTCAAATTGTACGAACTCGCAAATCCATATTCAAACCAGGGAATAACCTTGAGTCCGAAGCGCCGCGCTTCTGTCACAACTTCTGCAAGCGGATCGCGTCCAACAAATTGTGGGTTTATTTCGACACCAAAGGCCTGCCGCATCACTTGACTCGGGTATAATGTTGCTGCCCGATTCCAAACAACAGGAAAGACGACATTAAATCCTGTCTCGGCAAGGAATTCCATCGCTTCCGCAATGCTTTGCTGGGAATGGAGAACTTGACTATCAGTGGTAGTCAGCCAGATACCGCGTATTCCTATTCTAGTCATTTACTTAATATAGCAATCTTAAATAGGTCGTAAACAATTTTATATTTTGTACGGTGGGCAATGAATCCAGCCCTATAGGCGCTGTAACATGGGTAGTTTTGAGTAGATTTTACCCTGGTAGCTTGAAGACATACATCTTCCGCAGGAAGCGAAATCATGAATGATGAATTATCAAAAAGGAGCGACTTGCATTCTGATTGCACACTTAATGCACATTCTTTACGTAGCTTGAGGAGTACTAAGTATGTCTGTACTAGAAGGGACTTGGAAGCACGAATATGTGACTACCAATGGGATTAGACTGCATTACGTGACTCAAGGTGAAGGACCCTTGATGATTTTACTGCATGGATTTCCTGAGTTTTGGTATTCTTGGCGATACCAAATACCGGAATTCGCTCGAGATTTTAAAGTTGTTGCCCTTGACTTACGCGGCTACAACAATAGTGATAAGCCAGAAGCACAATCAGCTTATGTGATGGATGAGTTTGTTCAAGACATCAGGGGAGTCATTCAGAGATTAGGATACAGCAAATGTGTTTTAGTGGGACATGACTGGGGAGGCGCTATTGCTTGGAATTTCGCTTACGCCTATCCAGAACTAGTAGAGCGATTAATTGTACTCAACTTGCCTCACCCTGCCAAGTTTGCCCAAGGGTTACAGACTCCCCAACAGTTACTGCGTAGCTATTATATGTTCTTATTTCAGATTCCTTGGCTACCGGAATTCCTCTTGCAATCGTCAGATTATCAATTTATTGAAATGGCTTTTAAAGGTATGGCGATTGACAAAACGACTTTCACCAAAGCGGATCTTGACGCTTACAAAGATGCTGCTGCCAAACGCGGTGCGCTAACAGCTATGTTGAACTATTATCGCAACATTTTTCAGCAAAAAATCATCAATCAAAAGTGGAGTGTTTTGGAAGTTCCCACTTTGATGATTTGGGGAGAAGAGGACGCCGCCTTAGGTAAGGAACTCACCTACGGCACAGAAGCATACGTAAGAAACTTTCAAATCAAGTATGTTCCCAACTGT
>JAQYWP010000321.1 GCA_029379285.1 Rhizonema sp. PD38 | reverse complement strand
CGCGCTTCAAAAATTCGGGCGTGTTGATGTTTTGGCAAACATCGCAGGTCAAGGCAGTCTCGGCGCGTTGGAAGAATTTTCTTCAGAGCAGATTCGCAAACAGTTTGAAATTAATTTTTTTGGTGTTTTGGAACTGACTCGCGAGATTTTACCCGTGATGCGCCAGCAAAGAAGCGGTCATATTCTTAATTTAACTTCTGTTGGCGGTGTCGCAAGCGTTGGCGGTTTTGCGCTTTACTGCGCCACGAAATTTGCTGTAGAAGGTTTTTCGGAAGCCTTACGTGATGAAGTTAAGCCTCTTGGCATTCGAGTTACAATTGTCGAACCTGGCGCGTTCCGCACCGAATTCGCTGGTGCGGCGAATGTTCGACCTGAAAAGGCAATTGACGATTATAAATCTGTCATTGAGCCGATTCAACAATATCTCTATGGTAGCGACGGCAAACAGCCGGGCGATCCACACAAAGCTGCGCTGCTCATGATTGAAGTTGTCGAAAGCGCAAATCCGCCATTACGCTTGATGCTTGGCGCAGATGCTTTCGGACTGTGGGAGAAGAAACGCACAGAAATGGAGGCAGATTTTTCCCAATGGCGCAAAGTTGGTGAAGATACTGTTTTCGTCGGCGCTGAAGTCCTGGAAATTGGCTGATGAAGGCAATTGTATCATAACTGTCTTCACGTAGCAATTTTCGGTTCCTGGACTGGACTTGCGTCGGAAATGAAAGATTCAATAGATAAAATTAGTTATCATGTCCGCCAATGATGCTAGAGTGGCAAGAAATTCAATCTGAAATTTTCAGCGGATACACATGCTGAAGAAGCTACAGAAAAAGCATATTTCTCTAATAGTAGGTGCTGGCCTGTTTGCCTTTTTGGCAGGGGCAATGATTTCAGCACCTCAAATTGGAAAGTCTATAGGCCAATGGTTCAAAGCAAAGCATCAACCTGAGCAGATTTCTGAGGCAAACAAAGCCAAATCAGTTGTGCTGCCATTGGTGCTACAATCTCCGCAAGAACGGTCAGCAAAACTAGAGGCAATAGCAAAAGGTTCGTCATCACTAGACCAATATCGTGCCCGTTATTTGCTGGCAAGTGACTTGATTGAACGCAAGCAAGCTAAAGATGCACTCAATCTGCTTGAAGATTTAGACAAAGATTATCCTCTTTTAGCGCCATATATTTTGCTGAAACAGGCACAAGCACATGAACTATTGGGAGAGGAGGGCAAAGCCTCGGATCTCAGGCAAAAAGTGGTCAAAGTTTATCCTAAAGAACCAGCTGCTGCTAAAGCCCTCTATCTGATTGCCCTCCCAGAGTATCAAAACAAAGAAATTGCCCAATTTCCTTCTCATCCACTCACTTGGGAAATTATCCGCAAGCGTTTACAAGAAAATCCTGATCAGCCACAATTGCAGTTAATATTGGCAAAATACGCCTATGACCAACCAGGAATTGTTCCCGTGCTTGATCAATTGGCGAAAGACCCAACTTTGAAACCCGAAGAATGGGAAATTATCGGCACAAGCTACTGGGAAAATGGTGAATTTACCAAAGCGTCAACAGCTTATGCCAAAGCATCCAAGACACCCCGCAACCTCTACCGCATAGCACGAGGATTGCAAAAAAGTGGCAAGGGCGGAAGTGCGATCGCTACCTTTAAACAACTGGTGAGTGCTTTTCCAGATGCCAAACAAAGTGGCGCTGCTTTACAGCATCTGGCAGAAATGGTAAAATCACGTGAAGATGCTCTAACGTATCTTGACCAAGAAATCAGTAAATTCCCGGATAGAGCAGGTGAAGCACTGCTAACAAAAACCAAAATTCTAGAATCTCAAAACGACACAAAGTCAGCTAACGACGCATTACAATTACTTATCAGTAAGTACGGTAGTTCTGAGGCGGCAGCAGAATACCGTTGGAAAGTGGCACTAGGTAAAGCCAAAGCTAAAGATTACAAAGCAGCATTGCAATGGGCACAACCAATTACCACCAACAACCCAGATAGTATTTTGGCTCCGAGAGCAGGCTTTTGGGTAGGTAAATGGACAACGAAACTAGGGAAAAAGGCGGAAGCTCAAGCCGTATATGAAAATGTAATCAGCCAGTTTCCCTACTCTTACTACGCGTGGCGATCAGCACTCATCTTGGGACTGAATGTCAGCAACTTTAATACACTGCGCCAGATGAATCCGGAAGTTGTTCCACTCCTGCGTCCAGTGCCAACAGCTGGTTCTGAGACATTCAAAGAATTGTATTTGCTAGGTCAAGATCGCGATGCTTGGTTGCAATGGGAAACCGAATTTCAGAACAAAATGCAGCCAACTGTAGCAGAACAATTCACTGAGGGTTTAGTGCGGCTGGCAAAGGGAGAAAACTTAATCGGAATTGAGAAAATTTCTAAGTTGGAAGACAGAGAGACACCGCAAGAAAAAGCTGATTATGAGGCATTGAAAAAACAGCTCTTCTACTGGCAAGCCCGTTATCCATTTCCCTATCTTAAGGAAATAGAACACTGGTCTAAAGAACGTCAGATAAATCCTCTGCTCGTAACTGCTGTCATCCGTCAGGAGTCACGGTTTGAGCCAAACGTCAAATCTGGTGCTGGTGCAGTCGGATTAATGCAGGTATTGCCAAGTACAGCCAAATGGATTGCTCCACAATTTAAGTTGGACAGTAAAAACATTAACCTAGAAAACCCCAACGACAACATTATGTTTGGGACTGCGTATTTGGCTCAGACTCATCAGCAATATGGGAATAACTCACTGCTGGCGATCGCTAGTTACAATGCAGGGCCCGGCAACGTTAGCAAGTGGCTTTCTATTCTGCCTAAAGATGATCCAGATGAATTTGTCGAAGCAATTCCCTTCGATGAAACCAAAAATTACGTCCGTCAAGTATTTGGCAATTACTGGAATTATCTCCGGCTTTACAACCCAGAAATTTCTCAGTTAGTTGGAAAATATTCAGTTGAACACCCACAACTACCAATGCAGTAAAGTCAGGATTTAGCTAGTAGCTTTTAGCTATAGCATTCCTATTTGATTTCTAAATTGACAATCCCCGCACAGTGAGTCGGGGATTCTCTCATAGATTTCGCTCTTTATATCCCTATTACTATAGTTCCCAGGCGAGCGCACGTTTGCCTAAAGGGTGTACCAATATGCACATACTATGTGGTGGAGGTTAAAATTAGCCCTGAGAGATACACCCCGTCCATAGAACTAGAGGCTGATCTTGTAGATCATACAGCAGAAAATGGCAAAATCATCTCTTGCGTTCAGAAAGGTTCAGTCAAAGTTGCTATTGACAAAATAAATATTTACTGCATGGGTAAAGTACCTATGTACCCTAAAGAAGAATTACAGAACTACAGAGGTTGAAACAGAGCGATCGTCAGAAATTTGATGCAGAACCGCGAAATGAAGAAAAGTTAGTGTTTATACGCGATAGACTCAAGCATAATTGGGAACGTTCTCAAGAGATGTTGGCAACAATCAAACAGATAGGATGGGGAGATTCTGTTGAAGTTGTTGATAAAATAATTGCTCATTTACTATCCGTAGGCGTTGGTGTAACCGTTGAAACTAGAGTTAGACATTCGAGCCAATTGGAAGCACCTCTTGGAGGTTTGAAGGTACAAAGTACATGGAAAGTACTTCCAGATGGAACAAAATATTTGTCAACGATTAATTTCGTTCCAATTAAAAAAGGAGGATAAGCAATGAATAGTGAAAATATAGATTTTATGACTGATGATGATGTCGATTATAGCAACCTATCAGAAGATGTACTTAAACAACTTGCTTTAGGCGATGAATTATTTATTGCTACTTCCTCTCTCGTTGAATTGAGGCTACGGAAAAGTGCCTCTTCTGCTATAATTGCCTGGAAAATATTGTCTAAAACTTTGGGAGATAAATATCTACAAGTTACTGCTTTATCTGTTCTTTTTGACATGAAACAAGGGCAAGCTATAAGTTTTATGCTTAAACAAACTCAATATTCTGATTCATATATTCTCAATACTATAATGGAATTAATGATAGAGAATGAAACTGATTTTAAGTCTGAACCAGCTTCATCTATAGTGGGTATTGTCAAAGAGCGTCTTCGAGAATTAGATCATTCAACAAAGCTTCCTGAACCAGAAATAAGGGATAGATTTTTAGATATCTATGGAGCTATTGAAAAAAATTATATAAGTATCGTATAAGCAGAAATGTTGAAACATCCAATATATGTAGGGTGTGAGCTTGTACTGTTCTGTATCCGTGAGGGTAGCATGATTTTGTTACATGGGTTTATCAAAAAAACCCAGAAAACACCAAAAAAAGATCTGAATTTAGCTCTTGAGCGAAAACAGCAAGTGGAGGCAATGAGATGAAAAAAAATCTTCATATCGGTTCTTCCCTCGATGACCTGTTCGAGGAGGAAGGGACGCTTGACGAAATTAACATAATTGCCATCAAGCGGGTGATTGCGTGGCAGATCCAACAGGAAATGGCAAAAAAAATTTGAGCAAGACAGAAATGGCGCAACAGATGAGCGCTCTTCTTTGGATATAACGAAACATTTAATGAAAGATAAAGATGCATAAACGCTTTTATGACTCAAACACAAACTGAATCTAAGCTATATACCTTCGATGAATTTATCGAATGGTATCCAGAAAATTCAGGTAAGCGCTACGAACTGCGCCGGGGGATGATTTTTGAAATGCCTAAACCGACGGGAACACATTCTGATGTATCTGGGTTTATTGCTGGCATATTATTTCTAGAGATTTTACGCCTAAAATTCCCTTACTCAATTCCTAAAGAACGTGTTGTAAAAGTTGAGAATGCTAGCTACGAACCTGATGTAATTGTTATCGATAAAAATCAAGTTGCTAATAAAGAAAATCGTTGGAAAAAAGAATCGATAATTACGAGTTTATAAATTAATTGATGATGAATACCAAGTTACCCAATTTAGAGGCGATGACCGCATCGTGTCCCTAACTTTTCCGGAATTAAATCTGACCGCGCAACAGATTTTTGATGCGGGTTTGTGAATTCAGATAGTCAGAAAAGCAACAGAATATAAATGAAATTGGATATTTAGCCTGATGTCACTAAAAACTCCCGATTGCGCTATAGTTAACAGGTGATGCCAACTAGCTGACTCATGACGCCTTCTCAAGACGTAGATACAACAAAATCTCTCAGGAGCGATCGCGAAGAATACGGCAATCCAGAGTTCGATCCTCTTGATGAGTTACCAGATGAAGTCGAAATGTCCATTTTCGACCACTTAGAGGAGTTACGACAGCGAATTTTTTATGGATTGATTGCTGTATTAGTAGGCGTCATCGGCTGCTTTATTGCCGTCAAGCAGATTGTCCAATTGTTAGAAGTACCAGCGCAAGGAGTCAAATTTCTCCAACTTGCTCCTGGGGAATATTTCTTTGTCTCCATCAAAGTTGCAGGCTACAGTGGCTTGGTGGTTGCCAGTCCCTTTGTGCTTTACCAAATTATCCAGTTTGTTCTCCCAGGGCTGACACGCCGCGAACGCCGCTTGATTGGACCGGTGGTTCTGGGGTCGAGTGTTTTATTCGCGACGGGCATAGTTTTTGCTTACTTATTGTTGATACCAGCTGCTTTAAGATTCTTCATCAATTACGGTGCTGGTGTGGTAGAGCAATTGTGGTCTATTGATAAATATTTTGAATTTGTATTGCTGCTGCTGTTCAGTACTGGCTTAGCATTTCAAATTCCCATTATCCAATTACTGCTTGGTGTACTGCGAATTGTCTCTGCTCAACAAATGCTTACAAGTTGGCGCTATGTGATTTTAGCAGCAGTGGTTTTGGGAGCTGTGCTTACACCTTCTACAGATCCATTCACCCAAAGTCTTTTAGCAGGTGCTGTTCTTGGACTTTATTTTGGTGGGATTGGTGTAGTTAAGCTGATTGGTAAATAAACGTCGCTGCAATTGAATTGGGAATTAAATTGGTGAAGTTAAGAACTATTTTGTACTTTTTTTAATTTTGAATTCCCTATTGCGGTGTGCTTCACTCTACAAACCATTCCGCAGCGCGTTCGCCCAAATTTAGTGGAATACTGACAGCTTTTCCAAGTCGGGGACGCTCTCTTGTTTCTTGAATAAATGTCTGCACTTGTTCAGTCCCACCCATAGCATCAATATAACAGGCAATGCTATCGAGATGCTGTTCATACTCCGCCTCACTCAAAGGAAAAGAAGCTTGCTCTAAATATTTCCACATAATTTGTAAAAATATTTTACCCTGTGTCCGTCGTAACAGGACATCATATGAGCGTCCCCACTTACCCTGCAACAGTTGGTGTAATTCCTGTCCTGTCATGGCTTTTCTCAAATATTTTTACATTTAGTTATGATGTTAAGTTCCATTACTCAAGTATGATAGGAATATAAAGAAATATAATGCTAACAGAAAAGATGCGACAAATATCTTTGAAGATATTAGAGCATCACTGTGGGTCATAGCATCAACAGACTAAAGTTTCATAAGCCAATAAATTCATCATTGGATGAGAACTTTGGTCGAAATTGTTAACAAAATACACAGAGAATGCTTGGATTATGGCTCAATTTTCTGAATCAGTGGACGTGCCCGATATGGGGCGACGTCAATTCATGAATCTTCTCACTTTTGGAACTGTATCTGGGGTAGCCTTAGGAGTATTGTATCCCGTTGTCAAGTATTTTATTCCACCTGCTAGTGGCGGCTCGGGTGGTGGTACGATGGCAAAAGACGAACTGGGTAACGATGTCAGCGTTAGTAAGTTTTTAGAAACCCATAATGTAGGCGATCGCTCTCTGGTACAGGGATTAAAGGGCGATCCAACTTATATTGTGGTAGAAAGCAAAGAGGCGATCGGTGATTATGGCATTAACGCTGTCTGCACTCACTTAGGTTGTGTTGTTCCCTGGAATATAGCCGAGCAAAAGTTTAAGTGTCCCTGTCATGGTTCCCAGTACGACGCTACTGGTAAGGTTGTCCGAGGTCCGGCACCACTATCTTTAGCTCTCGCTCATACTAAAGCAGATGAAGACAAAATTGTTCTCACCCCTTGGACTGAAACAGACTTCCGCACCGGCGAATCACCTTGGTGGGGTTAATCAGTGCTGAGGAACCAGTGCTGTTCAAGGGAGCGTAGGCGTGCTCCTGAGAAGACGGGTTTCCCGTCGCTTTCCTGTATTGCGTTGCTGATAATGAAGTCAAAAGTACAGAGTGAAACTTGACTAGTGACTCATGACGAATGACGAATGACTAAAACATCAGAGAATTGTTGTCCTTAAGAGATGAGAAAAGCTTGTAAAACTCGTAGTCCTAAAGCAATTGTGAAAATATTGCTCATGGCGATCGCTACTGTGACATTTTTCTTCACCGGCGATTTAGTTCTTCCCCAATCAGCGGCGGCATATCCATATTGGGCGCAGCAAACTTACCCAGAAACTCCTCGCGAACCAACTGGACGGATTGTCTGTGCTAACTGTCACCTAGCAGCAAAGCCCAGTGATGTAGAAATTCCTCAGGCCGTACTACCTGATACGGTATTTAAAGCCGTGGTGAAAATTCCCTACGACACCAACGTGCAACAGGTAGGTGCTGATGGTTCTAAAGTCGGTTTAAACGTCGGTGCTGTACTGATGCTACCGGAAGGCTTCAAAATTGCTCCTGAGGATCGCATTTCTGAGGAGTTGAAAAAAGAAGTCGGCGACGTTTATTTCCAACCCTATAGTGAAGATAAAGAAAATGTCGTCCTCGTGGGACCGTTACCTGGTGAACAGTATCAGGAAATAGTCTTCCCTGTCCTTTCTCCCAACCCTGCAATTGATAAGAATATCAAATTCGGCAAATATGGGGTTTACCTAGGTGCTAACCGGGGACGCGGACAAGTTTATCCTACTGGTGAAAAGAGCAATAATACCATTTACACTGCTTCCGCCACTGGCACTATTAGCAAAATAGCTAAAGAGGAAGATGAAGACGGCAACGTCAAAAACGTAGTTAGTATTCAGAACGAAGCAGGTGAAGTCGTATCAGATCAGATTCCCCAAGGACCAGAACTCATTATTTCTGAAGGACAAGCAGTTAAAGCTGGAGATGCTTTGACGAATAATCCAAACGTTGGCGGATTCGGTCAACATGACGCTGCGATCGTGCTGCAAGATGCTGGCAGAGTTCAATGGATGATCGCATTCATTGCGCTAACAATGATGGCTCAAGTTATGCTCGTTCTCAAGAAGAAGCAGGTTGAAAAAGTTCAAGCTGCCGAAATGAATTTCTAAATTCGACAACTTAATTATGACTTTTAGGACAGGCATGATACCTGTCTTTTTTTGTAGCAAAAACGTTTATCAGTGGTAATGGGAAGGCTATTCTATATCATGAACATAAAAGTTGTATTG
>JAQYWP010000320.1 GCA_029379285.1 Rhizonema sp. PD38 | reverse complement strand
GTAGTTGAGGACAGTTCGGAGGAGGAGCCAGTGCTGCAGGAGGGTTTCCCTCCGTAGGCATCTGGCGTTGGTTTCCCTCCGAAAGAATCTGTCCGTGCGCTTTAGCGCTCTTAACAGTTTGAGAGCAAACATTATTAAGTGATAATTTGGTTTTTGAGTTCGGCAAGTAGTTTCTCTGCTTGGGTGACATTTCGTTGATTAATCGCTTCTTCTAGGCGTTCCATGTTATATGTCTTTTCTTGATTAACTATGCGTCGCAGTTGGGTTAATTCCTCTTTCAACTGGAAAAGACGACTGGTTATGGCATCTTCATCTTGATGTGCTTCGGCTTCTTTGAGTTTTTGCTCTACCTCTTGCTGAGTCATGCGGTAAAAGCGATCAAAAGTTTTCTCGACTGGTTTACCTTCGCTGCTGGTATCTTCTGCTAGAATATGGAGTATGCCATCATGATCAACTTTAAACATACAGTTGACGCGAATTTCTCCAGCAGGGCGGGGAGTTTCTAAGTTGAGAATGACTTCGCCAATAAATTCATTATCAACTGCAATTGGTCTTTCACCTTGATAAATACGGAAGCGGATACTTTCTTGTCCGTCGCGTTGGGTAGTAAAAGCTTGGGAACCCTTGCGCCACCTGGTGACTGGAATCGACTCGTTGGCAGAAATGATCACATCCATTTTACCATTAGCTAACTCAATTCCTAAGGACAAGGGCGTAACGTCCCATAATTTCACTTCGTCTTTGAGATAGCCGCAAAGTCTTGCCCCATGAACAGCGGCACCTCTAGCGACTGCTTCATCTGGGTTAACAGAGTCATTGATTTTCCAGTTGTAACGTTCCCGAAGTGCTGCTTTGATTGCGGGAAGTCGAGTTTGTCCCCCAACTAGCAATACCTGATCTATGTCTGCTGGCTTCAGCTTTGCTTCTTTTAAAGTTGCATCACATTTATCTAAGGTGCGGTTAATGAAAATTTGCACGAGTTCTTCTAGTTTGGTGCGTGTTAGCGTTGCTTCTAGCCCTAAAATAGTGGAGAGGTTGGGAAGGCTAATTGCGTACTCTGTGGTTTGGGTAAGGGCAATCTTGGCGATTTCGGCTGTTTTCCGTAGTAGCGATCGCAACCTATTGTCTTCCTCAACGGGTAAGTCTACACCGTGCTGCTGGTGAAACACTTCCTTCATCCAGCCCACAATTGCTAAATCAAAATCGTCACCGCCTAAGTGCGTATCGCCATTCGTCGCCTTAACTCGAAACAACCCCCGCTCAATCCGCAGAATCGAAATATCGAAAGTGCCACCACCCAAGTCGAATACGGCTACTGTTTGGGGTTCAGTACCTAAGCCAAATGCCAAAGCTGCAGCAGTCGGCTCATTAATTATCCTGGGAACTTGCAAACCAGCGAGTTCTCCTGCCTCCTTCGTTGCCTGACGTTGGGATTCGCTAAAATAAGCAGGAACGGTAATTACCGCTTGCGTAATTTTCTTACCTAATATTGCCTCAGCATCTTCCTTCAGCTTACGCAGAACTTGGGCAGAAATTTGGGTTGGGGTGTGAGTTTGCTCACCAATGCGGACAGCAACTTTGCTCTGCTCGACTTCCTCAATCTGCTAGGTAACTTGGCTTTGGTCGATGCGTACTCGATCATCACGAAAGGTACAGCCCATGAAACGCTTTACAGAGTATATCACTTGAGTGGGATTGCTGGTGATGCAACCCAAGGCAGATTTACCGACAATGGGTAGATTAGTTTGAGTATTGAACATCACAACCGAGGGAGTGATTCTGTCTCCTTCAGAATTGTACAAAACTTTAGCCTGTCCTGTTTCTGGTTCCCAAATGGCAATAGCTGAATTGGTTGTCCCTAAGTCAATCCCCAGAATATCTACGTCGTTCACTGTTTACTCCTCATACGATTTTCGATTTTGGATTGCTTATATAGGTGTAGCAACTTAAACCGCAGGGTGTGCCTATCCACACTTTGGTTTCACCATCACCAGTGCCAATTGTCAACGCTGTTACCCGATTTGCCCCTAAACCACTGTTGTGGACGTTGAATTCATTGGCTACTTGCCAAGAATTATCCCGACTCACCAAGCAAAAAAGCCCCAAATCTGTGCCAATCCATAAACTGTTAGTGTTGCCATCCCATGCTAAAGTTGTAATTGTTCGACTTTCAAGACTGGGTATAATCTCCCACTTGTCGAAGTTGCCCACATACAGTCCCCGATCAGTGCCAACCCAAAGCTGTTCTGACTCGTCTTTGGGAATCGCTAACAAGCACCGGATCTGAGTGCCACCCAAAATACCACTGACTGTCGTCACTTGCATTGTATCAGGTTTGTAGAGCAACAATCCGGCTGAAGTTCCTAACCAAACATGCTCTGTGACGGCTTGGGCAACTGATTGCAACCATCCCTTCACATGCAGTTCCTGAGCCGGAATCGCCTTGAACCAAGTAGAATCTTTGTAGTGATAGATACCGTCTAAACCTCCTGCCCAGTACTGAGAACTATGTCCGGTAGTCAGTGCTAGAATCGGCTCAGTAATACCTGGAATGTTATCTACTTCATTATGTTGTTTCAAACAGTGTAAACCGCTAGACCAACTGGCAACCCAAACAGTCTCTTGATCAAGACTGGTGACGATGGCGCGAATATCTTGTGTTCCCAAACGCCCATAGCGTCGCCAATTCTCAGAAAACAGATCCAAACGAAACAAACCGCGAGGTGTACCAATCCATAAAATAGAATGCTCTCCTAATTGTTGCACTGATAACGCCTGTACTAAATTACTGAAGGTAGTTGGGGAGCGCTCGCCTGAGGGCAAACCAATCACATCAGGCGCTGTATCCGTCAAGTGCAGGTGCATCCCTTCTTTCCCACCCCGCAACAGTCCAACATGCGTGCCAATCCACACTTCCTCATCACTGCCCACTGCCAAACTGGTAATAGGCGTGTTTAGTCGCTTTTCGCTAATGAATGTCCAACCAGTTTCCGTTGCTATACCTACTCTTCCCCCGCAAGCTGCCCATACTCCTTGATAATGGGGTGCAATAGCAGTAATTTCACTGTTATATTTAGTATCAATATTGTAGGTTTGATTTGTAGTTAGGTCAATCCGCACCAGTCCCCTAAACATACCTAACCACAGATTTTGGTCTTGACGAGCCAGAGTGAGGATATCCGGCTGAACACTATCGCTAGCCCGTACCCAACCTGATTCTTGGTAATTATGGACACCTTGAGCATTACAGAGCCAGATATCATTTTCGTGAGCGATCGCCATTGCTCTGGGAGGGAAACCAGCAGGAGGTAATTCTCTAACAGGTTTACTTTCTGGATTGTTAATGGCATAGATACCGTTAGTAGTTCCAGCCCAAAGCCCACCAGTAGAGTCTACTGTTAAACAGCTTACCTTGACCTCCCCCAAAATACGGTAAGATTGCCAAATGTCATCTTTTAGGTAGTAAATGCCAAAATGCTCGTGAGCCGCCCAAACTTGGTTCTTACCATCTACCGCAACTGCCAATACTGAGTTACCTGGCAAACCATGTTCACTACCGTAGCGAATAAATCGGTTTGCGTCCAGTTTCCAGTGCAGCACCCCTCCTCCTGTCGCCAGCCACAAATCCCTTTTAACCTGATCGAAAGCCAAATTCCGAATATGACGCTGACTAGCTAAGTTAGACCATTCTATATAAACCTTACCGCTTGTTTGTTCCTGCTGCGGTCCAGCTTCAACGACTGGGATAGGTAAGTTTTCACTCCCTACTGACACAGGTAAATCAAGTTGGTAGTCATGGCTGTTCATATACTGGTAATCCGCGCCCACTCATCCTTTAGTTTGTTTAATTCAGCTTGTAATTCGTAATTTTGGTCTTCCTGCTGCTCTTTACATTGATTGAGAAAATTGTGCCAGTGTTCTTGACTTTTTTGGCGCTGCTGCCATAATCCGTAGCGCTGATCCTTATACAAAAGCTCTGTTGCTCGCTGTAAGTTCTGCAACTGTCGGTTGAGCGCCTGTTTCCAAATAGTGAGGCGACTGTGCTGTTCTGTCAAGCTTTCGTGCGAACTGCACTTCGTCCATACAATGCCCCAATGTAATTTTTCCAAAACGTCAGCTAAACTGACAGTAGGGTCACTACATAATCCCTGAAGATTTGCCAATAAATCCGCATCTTCATCGTTGACGTCTGGATCTAAAACCCGAAAAATATGTTGTAGTAGCATATCTTTCTCCACTGCTTCTGGATCTTGTAAGGATTCTGTTGTTTTTTCCTCTTGGATGTCGAGAAAATGATTTCGCTCATCCTGCTCCTGAGTGTCGTTTTCCTTGTTAATTTGAAAGCGAAGGATAAAAATTTCCGCTTGCAAGCCCATAGAGGAGCGACGCAACCCGCCGACAACTGCCTGAAATTCGTTGAAAGCCTCTGCTAGATTCGCTTCTAGTGGGGCAATGCTCTCCCTTTCAGTCGCAATTGAGGAACGCAGTTGCTGTAGTTGTGCCAGTAAATTATCGACACCTCCTTGAGTAATTTCTGAGGTATATGTAGGTTTTGTCATCGGTTAAACCTCATTGCAGCAGGAGCTTGAGCTATTCTATAATAAGGGGAACTGTAGAGACCGTAGGCAAGCCCCAAAGGATTATTGTAAACCTCTAGAAAATACCGCCGAGTTTCACATAATGCTTTGCCAATCATCATCTTTTCACTGATGAAGAATTCATAAAACTTTTTAGCAAAGGCAGCAGCGAATAAATCTGGTACTGGACATGCGGTAGCAATCACTGCGGCTGCACCATGCTGAATAAACTTCTCAGGCAAGTTAAAGGTTTTCCTCAATTCATCAACACCACCTGCTGACTGGCAAGTATTTAGGAATATCAGTGGCTGACACTGAAATGCACCACTTACATCACGAAAATTGTATGTTTCTAATTCAATTTCTTGAGCATTAATGTCATCTGTAATTAGGGAAATAATTAAAGCATCGACCTCATCTTCATACTGGCTAGAGGGGCGACAATGACAGGCAAAGTGAAGGATATTGTGCTGAGTTTGGTAGAGGTGAGCGACCAAAGCTTCACCATCTTCTAACTTTTTGAGTTCGTTAGAAAGTTTTAGTAAATAAAATTTACCACTATTTCTAACTAATTTTTCAATTTCCGGTTGTTCTTGTTGAGGAGCATGAAGAAGTCTATGATGTAAGCAAAACAGCATATTTAAAGGTAAGACTTGCTCTAGAGAAGCAGTTTTACTAGGAGCAAGGTTACGAGCAATTGGATAGCGGAATCCCCAGAACATTTCTGGATCGCATTTTTGGTATTCTCCTTCATAAAGTACCTCCCAAGGAAAAGGAAGCAGCTTTGAGACAAAAATAGGAGCGAACTTCATTACTTGAGAATACTGGTATTTAATTTTTTGAGCATCTTCACTAAAGAATTCTTGGTAAGCTTGTCGTCCCCATCTAGCTAATGATTTCAAATAATGGTCACGTTCTTCTGTGGTTAGCTGCAACTGCTTCTTTTTGTTTATATTCCTTTCAATTTCCTGAAAACATTTTAATACATTTTTAGTAAAATTTAGCAGTACAGAGTCTGTAGCAGTTCTAGAAAAATCGTTAATACTAATGCGGTAATTATTCTCTGTAATTAAGATTTCTAAGGGAGAAAATTCAGTTGGTGTTGGAATCGAACTGCTAATACCTCTCATGCTCACTCATCTCCCTCATGGCTAATATTCAGTGAAAACATGAGGCTATGAATTGGTAACACTCCATCCATGAAGTAAACTTGTACTAAAGCAGAGTTACCTGCCATCTCAGGAGGTGCAACTAGGGTAAACCAACCTAAATAGTTGCCAGTGGGAGCTAAACTCATGACAATTGGAGAATCTGGGGTAACTTTTAAACCGAAAGTTTTGACATGTACTTGCAAGTTTTCAAATGACAGGTTTTCAGCAACTTCGATAACTCGCTCCTCATGCCATACTGGAGGGGTGCGACGCAAGCTGAGACGGAAGCGGAGAGTAACACCGGGTGGGAGGGGCTCATCGATTTCTTGCCCAATTGGTTCAACCACAGCATAGCCTTTGCCTTCCACTGGAAGGTAAGGGCGTGCCATTGGATCGCCAAATAGAACGTAAGCTAGCCAATCTAGGGAATTGGGAGCAACAGCACGCGCTAATTGGCGACTGGTATCAAACGCTTCTCCTAAGGAAGCACCAGTCCACAAACGGTTGTAGAAGTAGCCAATAAATGCCTCTTCCACAGCTGGATCTACAGCCCAGAGGGAGCCTGTAAAGCCGCTACATCCAGCGCGGACGAAAGCTGTTGCCCAGGTTTGTTCTAAAGTTGTCACTTCTGGAGTAGCGGTTTTCACGTAGCTTAAGGTAACGAATGGTCGATGGCGATGTAAGTTAAGCTTGGCAGGACGCATTTGCTGTTCAATGTCCTGTGTATCATTAATATCATTTAAAGTTACGGGGGCGTTGCGTCGAATGGCTGCATCTGGTGACTGACTGTAGCGGATTACATGCAAACCCCGCATTGCTTCAGTTGAGTCGAGATTGTGCAACATACCTTCTGGTAAAATCTGGGGTGGAGGCGCATCAGGGGCTGACAACAGAGTCGCCCACAGTCGGGGTTGTTCAACATTGGCGTAGTAAGAAACGTTAACAGCACCTACGGGAAACTCGTAGGATATGGTATCGTTGAGTTCCCAGAGCCAACGACCGATGATGAAGCGATCGCTCAGAAACTTGTGACCATCGTGCAGTATTTCCCAAGGTATCGAGATATAATTGTCAGCCTGGATCAGAAGAGTGAAAGTAAGATTTTGAGCTATCAAAGTGCGGAAGTGGCTTTGAAGTTCGGTGGGGAAGAGGTGCTTAAATAGGTATTCTCCGAGTGAAGCGAGACGCGATCGCCCCTCCTCAAGAAGACTATCAGATATGTTGTCCAGTGTATTTGCTAACAAACCCTGCATCTCCTGCATCCAACTTTTAGATAGTGACTCTGAGTGATAAATGTTGTTAACTGTAAATGATGGCAATGCGAACCGGAAGCTTCGCAGCTGATACTGGAATCTACAAGTTGAAATGGTTTCATTCCCGACATTTTGCACTCGAAGAATAAAATCAGGTTGAGGAACGGGACGAGGTTGGGTTGTGATGCGCCCAGAGGAGAAGTCTGCTTCGTCAATATCGGCGACTTGTATTTTGGTTTCTAGTTGTGTCTCGAAAGTATCGCTTCGGTAAAGTTCGGCGGAAATGGTTGCGTTACCTGGGCGGAGGGCAGTTAGGTGGAAACGGGCGATTTGGTTGTCTTGTGCTATATCTGGATCAAGGGGTAAACTGGCGGTGTTGTCACCGTTAAGTTGGAAACCGGGCGCGTTGAGGATGATGTTTAGCTCGCTACCTATACTATCGTTGTGAGAGATGTGAAATGTATAATTTTCTCCTTGGTTAATTTTAGCTTGGTGAAGATTGACGGAAATTTCCACCTCTTCACCAACGGTAACTGTTTCTTGAGAAGTAGTTATTAAAATCTCGTAAGCTAACAAACTGGCAAGTTCGAGTTTTTTCTGGTAATCCTCTAGAAGATAGCGAGTATTGCTAAGCTTATCTCGAATGATTACATATTCATCTGGAAATTGCTCAGGAGTGTATATCTCTAGTGCATCTTGGTAACAACGAATTGCTGCTTCCAGATTTTCGGCTTTCTCTCCGTTGATTCTGTCATCGTAGGCAATACCGAGATTATGTTGCGTATCTGCCCAATCTTGGGGAAAAGCTTCGCGGGTTCTGATACTCAAAGCATCAGTATAAGCAGCGATCGCAATTTCGATATTTTCGGCTTTCTCTCCATTGATTCTGTCACGGTAGGCAATACCGAGATTATTTTGCGTTCTTGCCCAATCTTGAGGAAAAGCTTCGCGGGTTCTGATACTCAAAGCATCAGTATAAGCAGCGATCGCTAATTCGATATTTTCGGCTTTCTCTCCGTTGATTCTGTTAGTGTAGGCAATACCGAGATTATTTTGCGTACCTGCCCAATCTTGGGGATAAGCTTGCTGAGTATAGATACTCAAAGCATCAGTATAAGCTGAGATCGCTAATTCGATATTTTCGGCTTTGTCTCCGTTGATTCTATTACGGTAGGCAATACCGAGATTATTTTGCGTTGATGCCCACTCTTGGGGAAAAGCTTCGCGGGTTCTGACACTCAAAGCATCAGTATAAGCTGAGATCGCTAATTCGATATTTTCGGCTTTGTCTCCGTTGATTCTGTTACGGTAGGCAGTACCGAGATTATATTGCATACCTGCCCAATCTTGGGGAAAAGCTTGCTGGGTTCTGATACTCAAAGCATCAGTATAAGCAGTGATCGCTAATTCGATATTTTCGGCTTTCTCTCCGTTGATTCTGTCACTGTAGGCAATACCGAGATTAT
>JAQYWP010000319.1 GCA_029379285.1 Rhizonema sp. PD38 | reverse complement strand
GAATACTACGTCCATACTTCAAGCCCCTGAATGAGCGTTATGGGGATTACATAGCTGCCCGTGACTCATAGCAGCATAGCTGCCTTGCCGCCCTTGGCGGCTTGACTCCTGAATTCTGTTTGATAAAATTCCGTGCTTCCAATAGTACCAATATAAGCGCAACCATAGGTTGATTAAGCTTTGAAAGCTTATTCCTTGGCTGATACTTATCTGAACTTCATTTATTTTAAAGGTAGCGCAGTATGCAATCCACACTTGAAAAAATATCTCCTTTAGAATCTCGTTACATTCTCACTATGCGCGTAGACGCTACTAGCTATGAGGATGCAACCCAAAGAATTTTAGCCTGGACGGAAAAAAGAGAGAGCAAATGTGTTTGTGCCTCAAATGTTCATATGACAATGGAAACTTATGATAGTAGACTATTTGCCCGTATAATTAACAGTGCCGATTTGATTACGCCTGACGGTATGCCTTTGGTATGGGCTTTACGCACTCTAGGTGTCAAAAATGCTTCGCGAGTTTATGGTCCCACTCTCACTTTACATGTGTGTAAAGCAGCAGCACAGAAGGGTATTCCTATTGCTCTCTATGGTGGGACACCAGAAAGTTTAGCTGCATTTGTCGAGTTTTTGGAAAAGCAGTTCCCACACATTAAGATTGCCTGTCACATTTCGCCACCTTTCCGTCCATTGACACCGGACGAAGATGCAGCTTTTACTAGCCAAATTGTTGAATCAGGAGCGCAAATTTTATTTGTAGGTATTGGTTGCCCGCGACAAGAATTTTGGATTGCGGAACATAAAGATCGAATTCCAGCAGTGATGCTAGGTGTTGGGGCAGCTTTTGATTTTTATTCTGGTCGAGTCAAGCAAGCTCCAAGCTGGATGCAGAAGATAAGTTTAGAGTGGTTATTTAGGCTGATAATGGAACCAAAACGTTTGTGGAAGCGATATTTTAAGCACAACCCTCGGTTTGTAGTGTTTTTCTTCATACAATTACTAAATAACTGGTTGGGATTAAAATTATTTGCAACTAAATATTAATTAATTTCAGCATTCAGCAGTCAGCTATCAGCAGTTGATAAATGAATGTGGTGGAATTATTCTACTCTTTTGTTCACAAAGTTACAGCTTATTGCTAACTGCTGACTAATAACACCTGAATGCTTTCCGTTATTTATTATGTCTAAAAAAAGATTTTCAAGAGTCAATATTGGTTTAGTTTTCATCACCGTTTTAACTATAGTTTTTATTTTCCAAATTGTTCATGCTAATAGTATTTCTACGTTTGATGAAAACAAACATCAGCATAGATATGCATGGGCGGATGTAGAAGCGCCAGAAGTCAGCGGAACAGCGGATGCTACTGGAAGCTCAGAGACAACTTACTATGTCGATAACAGTAAAGGAAATGATAGCAATCCCGGTACAACACAAACTTTTGCATTCAAGACAATACAGCAAGCCAATCAAAAAGTTACTGCGGGAGATATTGTTTATGTAAAAAACGGAACTTATGACGAAAACATAACTGTTATAGAATCTGGAAATTCTCAGAATTGGATTGTTTTCCAAGCTTTTCCCGGTGATAAGCCGTTTGTCCGAGGAACTCAAGACGGGACTTTTAAAATAGAAGGGAATTATATAAAAATAATTGGTTTTAGAATTACCTCTACTCAAATCGGCTCGGGGATTCATGTCGGTAAGGGAAACCATCACACACAAGTTCTCAATAATGAAATTTACGATTCTGGATGTGGGGGTATTTCTGGGCAAGAAACGGATTATCTATATATTGAAGGTAATATTTCTTATCGCAACGCATTCAGATCACCTTATCAATGCAGTGGTATTTCCATTTACCAAGCTAAAGCTTATGATGATAAATCTGGTTTTCACAATATAATTCGAGGTAACATCTCTTACTCAAATGAAAATAAGGTCCCAAGAGAAGATGGAAAATTTACCGATGGAAACGGTATTATAATTGACGATTTCAGGCACACTCAAGGTGATAAGAAATCATCAAAATATACAAATTGGACGTTAGTTGAAAATAACTTTGTTTTTGATAATGGCGGCAGAGGAATCGAGGTTTTTCAAAGCGACCATGTTATCGTGAGAAATAATACAGCTTTTAAAAACTTAAAATCTCGTAATTTAGAGGGGACTCTTAACGGAGAGTTAACTGCATTATTTTCTTCTAATATACAGTTTTCTCAAAATATAGTTTACGCCAGTGAAGGAGATAAAAAAACCTTTGTAGATGACTATTCCAATAATAATAAATGGGAAAATAATATATCTTATAATGGCTCTGAATTTGTAAAAGGGGAGCATTCTAATGCCATTTTTAGCAGCTATAAGTTAATGGAAAACGCTCTCCCTTTTTCTCAATTCATATCTCATTCACTAGTACAGCAATAACCTGCCATTTACAAGCAGTACTATTAATTCAGATATATAGACAATTATGGAATCTAGAGAATCAGTTGATTTCGATTTAACCCGCTATTTATTAATATTGAAACGGCGGTGGATGTCTGTTAGCAGTATCTTTCTATTTACAGTTGCTATCAGTTATGTAGCTACAACATTTATGAAACCATCCTATCAAGCAGAAGGAAAACTGTTATTCAGAATCCCATCTTTTGGTTCTAATCTTTTGCTTAGCAGTTCTGAAGCACAAACGACAGGGGATTTGAGAACGCTGGTAGCAACTCAAAATCCTATTAGTACTCAGATAGAAGTTATTTCTTCCCCTTCTTTGTTGCAACAGACAATAAAGGAACTAAAATTAAAAAACAACAAAGGTGAGCCGCTGAAAGTTGATGTATTAGAAAAAGGTTTGACTCTGAAAATTGTTGGTGGCACAGATGTTTTACGGGTTACCTATAAAAGCCGTAACCCTAACGAAGCAGCAGCAGTAGTCAACAAAATTATGAATCTTTATTTAAAAAGTGATATTATTACAAGTCGCTTTGAAGCGGAAGAAACTCAGCGATTACTAGACAAGCAGCTTCCTAAAGCTCAAGCTGGTGTCCACAAGGCACAAGTAGCACTACGCAGCTTTAAACAGAAGAATAATGTTGTAGATCTTTCAGAGGAGTCAAAGTCAGCTGTTGCAATCATTGGGAATTTAAACACCGAAATTAATAATGTTCAGGCTCAACTGGATGAGGTTACCGCCCAAACCAATGCACTGCGTCAGAAAGTAAATCTGAATTCCCAGAAGGCGACAGATCTTATTGCCCTCAACCAGTCGCCTGCAGTGCAAGCAATTCTGACACAAATTCAAGAGGTTGATCGAAAGTTAGCAATTGAGCGTAGCCGTTTCTTAGATAGAACCCCTATAATTGTTGACTTAGAAGCAAACAAAGCTAACTTGCAAGCCCTCCTACAAAAGCAAGTTGAACAGAGTACTGGCAATCAAACAATAGTTCCGCAAAGACTATTGCAGATTGGAGAACTCAGACAAAGCCTGATCAAAGATTTCCAGCAATCAGAAACGCAGCGCCTTGGCTTGACTAAAAAACTCGCCTCTCTGTATGATTCTCTTTCTACCTACCAAAGCCGAGTAAAAAGCCTTCCTTTGTTGGTACAAAATCAGCGCGAGCTAGAACAGAAGGCTGAATTTGCCCAATCTAATTACCAAACTTTCTTGAAAAAGGTTCAAGAATTACAGGTAGCGGCAAACAAAAATACAGCCAACGCCAGGATCATTACTCAGGCTATAGTTCCGGAAGAGGCAACATTAAGTCAAAAACCTATCGTTTTGGCGCTAGGCATGATGTTGGGTTTATTTTTATCTACGACAACTGTTCTCCTTATAGAAATGAGAGACAAATCTCTGAAAACCCTCAAGGAAATCAGAGAGATTTTTGGATATACAATGCTTGGGATTGTTCCTTTGTTAACTAAAAAGGTTTCCAATCACCGATATGCAGAATCAACACCTCCAGAAATTGCTGTCAGAGATATGCCTCACTCCTTGACTAGCGAAATTTATCGCATGATTCAAGCTAATCTGAGATTTCTTAGTTCGGATAAGGTATTGAAGACTATTGTGGTCACTAGTGCAGTTCCTAAAGAAGGCAAATCTACAGTTTCAGCTAATTTAGCGGCAGCGATCGCTCAACTAGGGCGTCAAGTTTTACTCATCGATGCAGATATGCGAGTTCCTTCTCAGCATTATCTCTGGCAGATAACCAATGCAGCAGGTTTAAGCGAGGTTCTTGTTGGTCAGGCTGAATTCAAAACTGGTGTGTGTAAGGTAATGGATAATCTTGATGTCTTAACTGCTGGAGTTAAACCTCCTAATCCATTGGCTTTGCTGGATTCTAAGCGGATGGCATCTCTGATTGAAAATTTTGCAGATCAATATGACTTTGTCATTATTGATGCCCCTCCCCTGCTTTTGGCTGCCGATGCCCTAACTTTAAGCCACATGACTGATGGGATTTTGTTAGTAGCTCGACCCGGAGTCATTGATTCTAGCAGTGCTAGTGCCGCTAAAGAGATGTTAGAGAGTTCTGATCACAATATCCTAGGTTTGTTGGTGAATGGAATAATTGAGAAGAATGAATCTAACAATTATTTCTATCATCCCAAAGAATATTTTTCAGCAGAAAAAGTGAGTGAAGAAGGCAGCTATGCTCAGAATAGAAGCAACAACTAGTTACTGTTTGTTCGACTCCTGCCTGAAGACGCTTGATTTGAGAAATCGCACTTCCTGCGATAACGGGCTTCTTCCACCTTTATTACTATAACATCCGTATTACCCGACTGAAAAATCAGTGAACTGACGCACTAGGGGAGGGTCAAATGCCAACACAATATTTTGTTTAGGAACGCCGAGATTATCCAAGTGTAGCACCGGACCATAAACTCGTTTTTGATTGCGCCAGCCTACATATAAAAGTAGGTAATGATCTTTTTCTGTATCAACGATAATTTGAGCTTGGATGCGTTCATCTAAACGAAGTTGATTTTGTTGAATAAGAGATTGGATAAACTGGAGTGCAAAAAAGCTATTGTATATATTGCTGGGGATTGCTAAATATAGGGTACGAATTGACTTTGGAGCAGTTAAGGAAATCGGCAATCAAGTGGGACAATAATGATTGGCACACCAGCAAGGTCATGGCGGAATAGAAACCCGGTTTCTGCCAGAAACCGGGTTTCTTGATTAAGTTGTTACCAACTCAGCAGGTAAGCGAGTAAAGGAAAGACGCTCATTTTGCACATCTACAAAAATAGTATCGCCATCGTTAAATTCGCCGCGCAATAGAGACTTGGCAATTTGAGTTTCTAACTCGCGTTGAATCGCTCGCTTCAATGGACGCGCTCCGAATACAGGGTCATACCCTACTTCAGACAAAAAGTCAATAGCAGTATTAGAAAGTTTAAGAGACATCTTGCGATCGCTCAATCTTTTCCGTAGTCTATCAACTTGGAACTGAACGATCTGGCGCAATTCGCCTTTGTGTAAAGCGTGGAAGATGATGATCTCATCAATGCGGTTGAGGAATTCCGGACGGAAGCTACTACGCATTGCCTCCATCACCCGATGGCGCATTTCATCATAGCGCGAGTCATCGCCAGACACATCCAGGATATACTGCGAACCGATGTTACTGGTCATAATAATCACAGCATTTTTAAAGTCTACTGTACGACCTTGAGCATCAGTCACTCGCCCATCATCAAGAATTTGCAGGAAGATGTTAAAAACATCTGGGTGTGCTTTTTCAATTTCATCGAACAAAATCACTGCGTAAGGACGGCGACGAATTGCTTCAGTCAATTGTCCGCCTTCTTCGTAACCCACATAGCCTGGAGGAGCACCGATCAACCGAGAGACAGCGTGTTTCTCCATATACTCTGACATATCAATCCGCACCAATGCGTCTTCAGTGTCAAACATATACGCTGCCAAAGCTTTCGCCAGTTCAGTTTTACCAACACCTGTAGGACCTAAGAAAACAAAGCTAGCGATCGGACGATTAGGATCAGCAAGTCCAGCACGAGAACGCTGAATCGCATCAGCAACGGCAGTGACTGCTTCATCTTGTCCCACCACACGGCGGTGCAGTTCATCTTCTAAATGCAGTAGTTTTTCTTTTTCTGACTCCACCAACTTGCTGATGGGTATCCCCGTCCACTTAGAAATAACTTCTGCAATGTCACCTTCTGTGACTTCTTCTCGCAACAGTGATTTTCCACTGGTTTGCGTTTGAGCTAGGGAAGTTTCTGCTGCTTCCAATTTGCGGTGCAGATCGGTTAACTTACCGTATTTCAACTCAGCAGCGCGGTTGAGATCGTAGTCGCGTTCTGCTTGCTGAATCTCAACATTGACGCGATCAATTTCTTCTTTAATCGACTGAATCTTGTTGATAACGTCTTTTTCCGACTGCCATTGAGTACTCAATGCCCGTTGTTCTTCTTTAAAATCGGCAAGTTCTTTTTCGATTCTTTCCAGACGCTCTCTAGAGGCAAGATCGCTTTCTTTTTGCAGCGACAACTTTTCCATTTCCAACTGTAGAATCTTGCGATCTATTTCGTCTAATTCTTCTGGCTTGGAGGTAATCTCCATTTTCAGTCGGGCGGCAGCTTCATCAACTAAGTCAATGGCTTTATCTGGTAAGAAGCGATCGCTAATATAGCGACTGGACAATGTGGCGGCCGCAACCAAAGAACTATCGGAAATTCTCACCCCATGGTGAACTTCGTACCGTTCTTTCAACCCGCGCAAAATCGAAATCGTATCTTCCACACTGGGTTGATCAACATAAACCTGTTGGAAGCGTCTTTCCAAAGCCGCATCTTTTTCAATGTATTTGCGGTATTCGTCTAAGGTTGTGGCACCAATACAGCGCAATTCACCTCTTGCCAACATTGGTTTTAGGAGATTACTCGCATCCATCGCACCTTGGGTAGCACCAGCACCAACAACTGTGTGAATCTCATCAATAAAAAGGATGATATTGCCACCAGACTCAGTAACTTCTTTTAAGACTGCTTTGAGACGTTCTTCAAACTCACCCCGGAATTTCGCCCCTGCAATCAAAGCACCCATATCTAAAGCGATCAGCTTGCGATCTTTTAGAGACTGAGGTACGTCACCCTCAACAATACGCTGTGCTAATCCTTCGACGATCGCAGTCTTACCTACACCTGGTTCACCGATAAGTACCGGGTTATTCTTCGTCCGGCGCGAGAGAATTTGGATAGTGCGGCGAATCTCATCATCACGCCCAATCACTGGATCGAGTTTACCTTGACGAGCAGCTTCTGTGAGATCGCGCCCGTATTTTTCCAGTGCTTCGTATTTGCCTTCTGGATTTTGATCGGTCACTTTTTGGCTCCCACGAATTTGTTTAATAATATTCTTTAGTTTTGCTTCATTTAATCCAAACTCTTGGAATACATCTTTACCAAAGCGGTCGTCTTTGGCATAAGCAAGCAATAAATGTTCAATTGAGATGTATTCGTCTTTAAATTCTTTGCGATACGCTTCAGCTCTATCTATTAGTGTATCCAAACTCCGTCCTAGGTAAACAGAACTGCTGCTCCCAGATACTTTTGGCTGACTTTGGATAAACTGTTCGGTGCGATCGCGCAGTTTTTGGACATTCACACCTGCCTTAGTGAAAGTACTGCTGGCTAGTCCTTCAAGTTCTAGCAGCGCTTTCATCAGGTGTTCGCTTTCAATCTGCTGTTGTTGATATTGTTTAACAATATCAGGAGTATGCGCGATCGCCTCCCAGGCTTTTTCTGTAAATTGGTTGGGGTTAGTTGGCTGCATAATCTTTATGAAGGAACGAACCAGAGAACAACACTCAGTTTTATTCTTTATACAGCTATTCTAAAAATAGACGAGCAAGTCGCTGGATCGGTCTTCACGTCTTTCCCAAGTAGTATTTTCGCCCGTTTTCAATTCACACATCCAAAATCTCTCTTCTTAGCAGGTAATCTTTCACCCGCTCTTGTACTACCACCCTACGCTCGAATTTCAAAAATCTACGGAGAATTCTATATCATGTCCGTCTAATTACAAGTAAATTGAAAACTCTCTGCATTTTGGTATTCATCTTAGTCGTAATGAGCAGTCTTCAACCGGACATGATAGAAAATCTATTGACTACTTTGAAGTGGGAAACAGCACAACTTTCTTCGCTAAACCAAGATTCTGCAAAATTTTAATCGTCCACCAAGTCATATCAACTTCCCACCAGTGTAATCCAGCTTTGGCAACATTTGGGTAAGCATGGTGATTGTTGTGCCAACCTTCTCCATAAGTGAGAATTGCTGCCCACCAAAGGTTGCAAGAGTTGTCATCCACTTGGAAAGAACGGTAACCGCGTATGTGACTCGCAGAATTAATCAGCCAAGTCGTATGCCAAAGCAGTACTGATCTCACGAAGATACCATATATAACACTAGACC
>JAQYWP010000318.1 GCA_029379285.1 Rhizonema sp. PD38 | reverse complement strand
TTGTTGATGTTTAACTGTCTAAGATTTCAAGAGACGACTGGGCATTTATTTCTTGGCAATATGCTCATTATTTGTGGAAGAAAAGACGTTTCATAACGTCTCTTCTTACCGCTTTATTCTTCTTCCAATTCCTCGATATCTTCTTCTTCGTCTTCCTCGCTTGCCTTCGTCACGGAGTTTGCAGAAACAACAGCTCCCATTTCTAATTTCTCGCGTACCAACTGCTTGATTTGTTCGACAAATTCGGGTTTTTCTTCCAGGTACTTGATGGCGTTGTCTCTACCTTGGGATATATTCTCACCATTGTAGCTGTACCAAGCTCCTTTACGGACAAGGATGTTTGTTTCTTCAGCAAGATCGACAAGGCAACCTAAGGTAGAAATTCCTTTGCCAAAAATAATGTCAAACTCCGCGATTCTAAAAGGTGGCGCTACTTTGTTTTTGGCAACTTTGACTTTAACGCGGTTCCCAAATTCCTCTGTCCCTTTTTTCAAGGTTTGAATCCGGCGAATATCTAAACGTACAGAAGAGTAATACTTTAAGGCATTACCGCCAGTTGTGGTTTCAGGGTTACCGTAGCTGACACCAATTTTTTGCCGCAACTGGTTGAGAAAAATAACTGTGCAACCAGATTTCCCAATATTTCCAGTAATTTTACGTAGTGCCTGGCTCATCAATCTGGCTTGCAGACCTACATGAGTATCACCCATTTCACCTTCAATTTCGGCTCTGGGAACCAGTGCTGCTACAGAGTCGATAACGACAATATCAACTGCTGCAGAGCGCACAAGCTGATCGACAATTTCTAAAGCAGCTTCTCCAGTGTCAGGCTGAGAAACTAATAAATTCGCGATATCAACACCTAATGCCGCTGAATAGACAGGGTCAAGAGCATGTTCGGCATCAACATAGGCAGCAATGCCGCCTTTTTTTTGCACTTCAGCGACTGCGTGCAGTGCTAACGTTGTCTTTCCAGAACTTTCTGGACCATAAATTTCTATCACCCGCCCTTTGGGTAAACCGCCACCCAAAGCTAAATCCAAAGTTAGCGCTCCACTAGAAATGGTTTCGACCCGCATCCGAGTCGCATCACCCAAGCGCATGATTGTTCCTTTGCCAAAAGTCCGCTCAATCTGGTTAAGTACCATACTGAGCGCTTTCTGCTTACCTGTATTATCAGTAACGGTGGCCATTCCTACCTCTATATATTATATGGATTTAAGGGGTGTTGTTTCGAGATGAATAGAACATATATACTATTCTGTCATTTTTCTGCTGCCTATTGCCACATAGTTTTACGGTAGATTAAAAACTGTCCTGAGTCAGACGCCTGTTTTTTTGACAAAAAGCTACTTGATAAATGACATGTGGTAGGAGGCTCTACTCATAACTCAGAACTCAGGACGAGCGCACTACTTTAGATACACCCGATTATAGTTCAGATTTCATTGTCATCAATAGGTGAACACTACTGGATTTAGTTTAAGTTATAAAGCAATCTCGTCTAAGGGCTACAGTCAAAGCGGCTAAAATCTAAATAACCCAAATTGCTAAGCGTAATATATGTAATAATGTAATACTTGAGCCCGCTTATAAGTTTCTCTCGTACCTCAACGGAGTCGTTAGTCTTGGGGAAAACGGGAATTGGGAATCGGAAACAACTTTTACCTATTACTTATGACCAGTCTGTGTGCGTGATAATTAGTAAAAAGACGTTAAGTGCCATTTATCGGCAGCGAGCAAAGCATAAAAATGGTTGAGCGCTATACCCACCCCTCTTGAAAACACATCACCGTGGGTTTAAGTAGATGTTTTGTTTTTTTTCGATAAAATTTTTAACAATTGCAAAATTTAATTATCAAAGATCATATGAGACTGTTAAGCGTATAATGACACAATGAGGGATTTTTATCCCTCATTTTGGTACCTCAATTAGCAAGCTAGTTATCAGGGGAATCTCCGAAAACGATCTACCAGGGTAATCGACCTTTCAAAACCAGGAACATCTCAACCAGGGTGATCTACCTTTTGTATTCAACATTTGTGGCGCTTGTGTCTGATTAAATCAGAATCCAAACGCGGCGGCATGTACTAATAGACAAGGTTTTGCCGGGTTGAGTCATTTAAGTGCTTGCCTACTATTCTAACGCTTGTCATTTTTTTATGTCAATCTTTCATTGAAAATTGACGAGCAATCATGTCTCACAACTTGAGTTTCATGAGAGAAAATAAAGACAAGCATAATATAACCTTCATAAAAATGAGCGATAGAAGGCGTTCGGATAATTACAAGCAGGTCAGCGGCTATGTTCTGGTAGAGTTGGCTCGAGAATTTAAAAGCATCTGTGCCCGTGAAGGGGTATCTCAAAGCGATGCGCTAGAAGAGATGCTCAGTGAGTGGGTTGCTAAAAGAAAAGATACCAATTCTTCAAAAGAAGAACAGTTTCCGCTGACGACAATTGCCGATTTAGTTCGAGTTAACTTGACAAAACTAAAACGTTGTGGTGTCAAAAATTTACAAGCTCTTGCTACAGGAGAAGTGCTACCGACCTTGGGAGACTTCGCCATCATTACCTCTACTTTGGGTATTCCAGAAGAAGAAAGAAAAACGATTTGGCGACAAACTTTAAAGCGTTCCTTATACAGCGATTCTGGAGATATTAAAGAAGATGAGTACGAGTGTTCTTAAAATCCTGAACCAACAGGGTTGGAACTATAAACTTTCCCACGAGGGAGTTTCTATCCGTGCCCCGACAAAGCAAGATGCTACTAACCTAGCCCAAAGTAGTGGAGATGCTCTCAGCGAAACTGCAGCAAAAATTAAGGGGAAAGTGCGAATAGGGTGGAGAGGCTGTAAGCGACCAATCGAGTTTTTCGGGTGGATGGCATCTTCTGAAATGCCTCAACCGGTCGAAATGGCTGATCGCCTCTTAGCTTTTGACGGTGCAGTCTTTTGCTCTCAGTTACATCTACCAGTCGCATTGTTGCGCCGAATGGTTGCAGCAGCCGAAAACAACCTTCCGGTTAGTATCGTCAGACAAGATAACTACAAGCAAATCATTGTTAACCAGCCAATGGTTGAGATGTTACAGACTCCTCCGGAGATTGCTACTCAAAGGGTTATGACCCGATTTTGGCTTCCTGAAGTCTTAGCAGAACTAGAACAACGACTGAGCCACGAGAGTAGATTCACTTGGACTTACTCTGGCGGATTAAACGAGCAAACTTGGGCAATCTTGACAACCCAATTCGAGGCTTTCGAGGCTGATAGTATTTGGTACAGACAGGGAACTTGCTTAGCAACTCCTCAACCTGTGCCAATTCCCTCAGGGGCTTACATTCCAGCTTAAGTAGACAATAACGCAAAAGATCATGTAGGACATTGACCATCATGACTCCCACATGATCTTTTTTTTCAAAAAAAGCAGGTATAGACCGAGATTCGCCTATAAATTATTCCCCTTGCGCTCGTTTCAGAAGACAGAAATCAATTGTTAGCCGTCCTTTTTACTATTGTAATATTAATGACCAATGACCTTGGAAAGAAACCCAACGGCATTAATCTCATGCCACCCCCAGGAATGCGCTACAAGGTCACGTTTTCTAAAAATTACAAATTACTTATGACGAATTATACTAATTTACTATGAATTTTCTAACAAGTTGAGTTAGTGTTCACCAAACCGAACTAGGTTATACTTGAGTATGTTTCGTAGTATCTTTTTCAAGCTTCACTCATACTCTTTTTTAAGAATTACTATAAAAATTTTAGGAATGAAGACGCTCGAAAGGGTATCTATATGAGTGAGTAATATCAAGCAAGCAAAAGACCGTAAAATTGTTTGAAAGTCAATACTAACGTACTCTAACTGATTAGCAATATAGCAGGTAGGATGCGCTGCATGATGAGCCAAAACCCTCTGATTGGAAGAACTCTGCGGAATCGTTACAAGATTGTCAAACTTTTGGGAAGTGGGGGATTTGGACACACTTACCTGGCTGTAGATTCAGATTTACCAGGAAAACCAGAGTGTGTTGTCAAACAGTTTAAACCAAATAACCTCGCTCCTCAAATTGTACCAGTCGCCGAAAGGCTGTTCGAGAGGGAAGCACAAAGTCTGTATCGGCTTGGTAACCACCATGACCAAATTCCCAGACTATTCGCTCACTTCGAGGAAAATGAGGAATTTTATTTAGTTCAAGAATTCATTGACGGACACGATCTCACTAAAGAAATACTACCAGGTATTCCCTGGCGTGAGAGTGAAGTTTTGAAACTTTTGCAAGAAATATTGGAAGTTTTAGCATTTCTTCATCAAAACAACGTGATTCATCGAGATATCAAACCAGAGAATTTAAGGCGGCGGCGAAAAGATAATTTGATCGTGCTGATTGACTTTGGAGCAGTAAAGGAAATTAGTACTCTGAAAATTGAAGAGCTGGGGCAATCAAGATCGACAGTAGCAATTGGCACTCCAGGCTATATGCCAAGCGAACAACAATCTTCGTATCCGCATTTCAGCAGTGATGTTTATGCAGTCGGAATCCTCGGCCTTCAAGCTTTAACAGGGTTATACCCGCAACAGTTTCCACGAGATCCCTATAGTGGGGAATTTTCTTGTGCTTTATTTAAGAATAACGTGCAAGTCAGCCGAAGCTTTGCAGAAGTTTTAGACACGATGGTGCGTTACGACTATCGTCAACGTTATAAAGATGCAACAGTTGCTCTGGCAGCTATCCACCAAGTTATTAACTCTCACGAAACACCAACTATCATTCCGATATCACCAGAATCTAGCCAAATACCAAAATCTAGCCAAATACCAGAATCTAGCCAAATACCAGAATCTAGCCAAATACCAAAACCGCAGCCCAATCTAACTTCACCTTTCAAACGGATTTTCCAAGCCCTTTGGCAGCCATCTGTTCTAAATAAATCAACCGATTCTCAACCAACTAATTTTCAACCAACTAATTTTCAACCAATCAATTCTCAACCAACCAATTATCAGCAACCTAAAATTATCACAAACCAAGCCGCCTTTTTGGAGCGACCGGAAGGACCAATTGCGTTGGATGACTCAGCTTTTTACATAGAACGCCCAACTATTGAGAATGACTGTTATGAGACGATTGTCAAAGCAGGATCACTAATTCGCATCAAAGCTCCCCGACAGATGGGCAAAACTTCTCTTTTGCTTAGAATTCTTGATCAAGCAAGTCAACAGGGCTGTAAAACTGCATCCTTAAACTTCCATTATGCAGACGCTGAATTTTTCACAGATTTAGATAAATTCTTACAGTGGTTCAGCGGCAGTATTACTCAGGAATTAAATCTAACTCAGAAGCTAAATGATTATTGGCAGGGCTTTCTGGGTAGCAAAAACAACTGTACAAACTACTTTCAAAGATATCTGTTATCAGAAATAGGTAGCCCATTGGTTTTAGGGTTGGATGACGTTGACCAGGTTTTTCAACATGCTAAAATTGCCACTGACTTTTTTGGATTGTTACGAGCTTGGCATGAGAAGTCAAAGAACGAGGCAATATGGAAAAGACTTAGATTGGTGATTGTGCATTCCAAAGAAGTTTATATCCCTCTGAATATTAATCAATCACCATTTAATGTGGGATTACCAATTGAGTTACCAGAATTGAACGAATCACAAGTGGAAGAGTTGGTGAAACGGTACAATCTGAGTTGGACTCAAACGCAGGTCAAACAACTCATGGCAATGCTGGGAGGACAGCCCTATTTAGTCAGGCGGGCACTCTACGAAATTGCCCGTGAAAGAATGACTTTAAAACAAGTATTAGAAACGGCATCTAATGAAGACGGAATGTATAGCGACTACCTGCGTCGCCACTTATCAAACTTGCAAGAGGACACAGATTTAATGACTGCGCTCAAACAAGTTATGGCATCTCCTAAGGGTTTGCGAATAGACACCAGTCTGGCATTTAAGTTACGCAGTATGGGGTTGATAAAATTTCAGGGCAATGATGTAATCCCCTTGTGTGACATGTATCGTCAATATTTCCGCGATCGCTTGAGAGTGGGGTAGGTAAATGAAGAATAACATCTCACTTCCTAACCCCTTACCAGCTAGCGCCTACCAATACCAAGTGGGGGGTAGTCTGCCAGTAGATGCCCTAACGTATGTCGAAAGAGAAGCAGACATTGAACTGTATGAAGGATTAAAAGCAGGGGATTTCTGTTATGTACTCAACTCACGACAGATGGGGAAATCGAGCCTGCGAGTGCGAACAATGCAAAGATTGCAGGCAGAAGGTGTTGCCTGCGCGGCGGTGGATCTAACAGCCATAGGTACGGTTGATATCACTCAAGAGCAATGGTATGCCGGAATGATGGATAGTATCATCAACAGTTTAAATCTCTATGAGAAGTTTGATTTAAACGCTTGGTGGTTCAGTCATGATTTGCTGTCTCCTGTCAACAAATTGAGCAACTTTATTGAAACAGTAATTCTGAAGTTAATTTCGACAAACATTGTGATTTTTGTCGATGAAATCGACAGTGTTCTCAGCTTGGGATTTGACATTGATGACTTGTTTGCGGTGATCCGTGAATGTTATAACAGTCGGGCAGATCTGCCAGAGTATCGACGACTGACTTTTGCACTACTTGGGGTAGCGACTCCGTCAGATTTAATCAAAGACAGGCAACGCACAGCTTTTAATATTGGTAGAGCAATAAAATTAGGTGGTTTTGAGCTACCATCAGCCCAACCGCTAGCGGAAGGATTGGCGGACAAAACCAGCAAAGCTACAGAGGTGCTGCAAGCGGTGTTAGACTGGACGGGAGGTCAGCCGTTTCTCACTCAGAAAATTTGCCAACTGATCCAGACGACTGAATCGGACATTCCAGAAGACAGAGTAAAAGAATGGGTTTCGCAGTTAGTTCACTCCAAAGTTATATCTAACTGGCAGGCACAAGACGAACCAGAGCATCTAAAGACGATTCGCAACCGGATATTGCTTAGTGATGGGCAGGATACAGCTCGGCTATTAGGACTGTATCAGCAAGTGTGGCAATCTGAAGAAGTCTTAGCCGATAACAGCCTTGAGCAAATTCAGTTACGACTATCGGGATTGGTAGTTAGGAGTGAAGGGCAGCTAAAAGTTTACAATTGCATTTATCGAGAAGTTTTTGACCAAAGTTGGATTGACAAGGCACTGACGGATCTGCGTCCTTATGCACAAGCATTGGCAGCTTGGGAAGATTCTAGTTGTCATGATGAATCGCGTCTGTTACGGGGACATGCGTTGCAGGATGCTCTGTTATGGGCAACAGGTAAAAATCTGAGCAACCTGGATTATCAGTTCTTATCAGCCAGTCAAGAGAAAGCTTTATTCTTCAAAGAACAAGAGAGTCAAATATTATCTCAAGCCAATCAGACATTAACTAAAGCACAACGAAAAGCCTGGAAGCAGATTCGCCTCGGATCGACGATCTTGGTGTTGTCCGTAGTCATGGCAGTCATTGCCGGGTTGATGGCAGGTATTGCGACGAAACAAGCATCGGAAGCAAGGGAAGGCACAAAGCTGGAACAGGCAGGAGATGCGGCTTTACGGCAGTTTCAGTTCCGACAAATCGAAGCGTTGCTGTCGGCAATGGATGCGGGACAAAAGTTGCAACAAATAGTGAAAGATGGACGCTCACCGGAAGAGTATCCAGCAGTTAGCCCCATTCTAGCTTTACAAAAAATTCTCGACAACATCTATGAACGGAATCAAATCCTAGGACATCAGAACAATGTGATTGCTGCTTCCTTTAGCCGTGATCAACACTACATCGTCACGGTTGCATCTGTTGAAAAAACCGCTCGAGTCTGGGATTTGAAAGGCAAGCAGATAGCGGTACTTCGAGGGCATCTTGATTCTCTCAACAGTGCTTCTTTTAGCCCGGATGGACAGCACATTGTCACGACGTCTTTTGACAAAACCGCTCGGGTGTGGAACATGTCTGGTAAGCAGCTTGCAGTTCTCAAGGGACATCAAGATTCAGTGAATAATGCGAGTTTTAGCCTTGATGGACAGCAGATTGTGACTGCATCACTTGACAAAACAGCCAGAGTATGGGATATGAAGGGTTCGCAATTAGCAGTGTTAACATGACATCAAAGTGATGTCTCTTGTGCTTCTTTTAGCCCTGATGAACTAAGGACGGGGTTTTAAACCCTTTTTTTCGATAATTTCATTTTGAGTTCTCATCATTGCTTTCTTCGGCTTGTATTACGGATGCCAGCCACCGCAGAGTTCGCGGTTGAATCAATTCGTCGGTGGTGGCTTTCTATGGGTAATGTTGGAAACGCACTAATCTATAAAAAAACGAGCAAACCTTGCACGAGTTACTGTTCTAAACGAGACATCTCGCTTACGCCGTGATTAATGGCGTTAAAGCTAGGGGAGAAAAAGGTAACTACAGTATACAAC